>JBCBJE010000188.1:0-8081 GCA_038523735.1 Cyanobacteria bacterium J06626_18
GGGTCGCATCAAGGCAACGCGAGGAATGACGGCCCCTGAATCAGTCATCATCGACGTGGTGGGCACCGCGATCGCGGCTCGTCCGGATTGCCGGTTGATCATCAATCGCCCGCCCCGCGCCAAGGCATCTTGAGTGCTCAGGAACTCAGTTCGCCAGCTTTGCTCTACCTCCACGCAGACGGTCTCGCCGCCAGAAGCATGGGTATAGACCACTTCACGGTTAATCACCTTCAGCCTTTCAGCCTGAATGGTCTCAACGCCACTCTCGAAAGTGCCCGCTGCGATCGCCGCTTCGACGCGAGTCTCGATGAGCGCCTCGAACACCTCAAAGAGGTCGTTCTGGAGCTGGATGGGCAGAGCCAGGATGCGATTGAGGAACTGCTGAATACTGGGCAAGTCCTCCCGCAACTGCCCCTCATCCGTTGTGAGGGTTAGCCCTGTTGCCGCTTCAAATTGAGCCAAAGAGCAACAATCTACGTTCCCGCCGTAGATCAGCATGAACAGCTGCCGCAAAGCCGCCTTGGCATACAGGGATTCCAGATTGTCTTTGGAATCAAAGAGTCCCTGCCCTCCCGTTTGCCGCTGCCCACGAGTGAGTGCGCCGAGGGCATCCAACCGTCGGGCAATGGTGGAGATAAACCGCCGCTCACCCCGGACATCCGTTACGACCGGACGGAAGATAGGAGCCGCCGCCTGGTTTGTCCGGTGCGATCGCCCCAGTCCTTGGATTGCGCCATCGGCCTTCCATCCCGCCTCTAAGAGGTAGTGAACCCGTCGCAGCGTGTTTTGGCAGCCTCGATCCGCATGATACGAACGGCCTGTGCCGCCTGCATCACTGAAGACGAGAATGTCTTTCTCGCCATCCATGAACGCCTGCGTTTCCGCAAGGTTGGCCGAACCCGGTCGCTTGGCCACAAAGACTCGTCCTGTATTCGGATCGCTCAGAATCCGCACGGATCGTCCCGTCACTTCAGCCACGCGGTCATGACCAAAGTGATGCAGGATTTGCTCCAGTGCCCCTGGTAGGGCTGGGAGAGCCGCGATTTTCTCAATCAGTGCGTCTCGCTGGGCCTCGGCCTCACGACAAATCACGGGATTCTCGTCGGCGTCAACCACCAGACTGGAGCTAGTGCGTCCGTCCGATGTTGTATACGCTTGATAGAGATGCACCGGGAACGCATTGACCAGGTAGGTCATGATGTTTTCCCGTGGCGTGATGTCGATATTGAGGTCGTCCCATTCCTTGGTAGGTACCTCGGCTAGGCGACGTTCGATTACCGCCTCGTTAGTCGAAACCAGTTGAACAACGGGAGCCAACCCTCCCGCCAAATCTGCCTCCATTGCCTGGATCAGGCTAGGACACTTCATAGACGTGAGGAGATGGTTGAAGAACCGCTGCTTGTTCGACTCAAACGCCGACCGCGCCGCTGATTTAGCCGAACGGTTGAGGTTTGCCCCGCTGACTTGCAGGGCCTCTTCCAGGTGAACATGAATGACCTGGAATGCCTCGGCATAGGTGCCATAGATGGCAATCTGATCGTCTGTGAGTGGCACTTCCAGGGCTTCGTACTCGACGCCATCAAAACTGATATTGCGAGCGAAGTAGAGGCCCAAAGCTTTCAGGTCTCTGGCGACAACTTCCATTGCCGCCACGCCACCGGACTCAATCGCCCCGATAAACTCAGAGCGAGTGGCAAAGGGGAAGTCGCCGGTCTGCCAGAGGCCCAGGCGGGAGGCGTAGGCCAGATTGGCAACTTTGGATGCTCCCGTTGCAGAAACGTAGATCACTCGTGCGTCGGGCAAGGCATTCTGCAGTCGTAGACCCGCCAAACCCTGCTGCGAGGCAACCTTCATGCCACGACTCCCTTTCTCAGCGATGGCGTTACCCATGGCATGAGCCTCATCAAAGGCGATCGCCCCGTCGAAGTCAGAGCCGAGCCAATCTGTGATCTGCTCTAACCGAGACTTCTTGCCCTGCCGACTGCCACCCCGTAGGGTTGCATAGGTTGTGAACAAGATGCCGTCGTTCAGCGGAATATCGGTGCCCAGCTTGAACTTGGAGAGCCCATAGATTTGCGACTCGTCACCACCGAGGGCGACCCAGTCCCGCCGCGCGTCTTCAATCAACTTGTCAGACTTGGATACCCACAGGGCTTTGGTCCGGCCTTGGAGCCAGTTGTCTAGGATAATCCCAGCCACCTGACGGCCCTTACCGCTGCCTGTCCCGTCGCCCAAGAACCAGCCGCGTCGGAACTGCACGGCGTCCGGGTCGTTACTGCTGCAGACCTCGACACCATCTAGTGAGTCTTTGTCTACTTTGTAGAATCCGCTTAGATGTTGACTATGGGCTTCCCCCGCATAGATGACACTCTCCAGTTGGGCTTCCGACAGCAGACCTTCAACCACTGCTTGCGGCAACTTGGGTCGATAGTGGGGCATGGGCGGACAAACTGAGGCTAGGGCTACCGACTCACACAAGGTTGTGGGATGTGGCTGCGCCCCTGCAATAGCAATCCGTTGAGGTTGGTAGACCTCGTACAGAATTGCTTTGACCGCAGAAGGTTTAGCGGCAACCTCGGCATAGTCCACCGCTTTTACCTCGTCCCAAAAGAGGCCGGGGTTACTTTGAGGTGGTTGCGAGCGAGGCTGCTTGGCTGGCGTCGTGGCGGCGATTGCAACTGCTGCAGGTTTGAGCTCAGCCGGTCGAAGCTGGCTGCGCGAAGGCAGGTGCTTCAGTAGATGGGCAACTTTGGCCAACTCCAGTGATCGCACCTTGGTGGACTTGCCCTCGATCTGCGCGATCATCCACTCGGTTCTGATGTCCAGGGAAAGTGGAGTCCCCTCTGGCGCAATTTTGTCGATGACCGTCATGCGAGTCGTGATTGAGGTGCCATGTTTGAGGTAGGCATCGCCTGCAAAGATCACCGTGGCCCGAACACAGACCTGATCCTCTAGGCCCGCAAATGCAGCCTGGAAGAACTTCGAGTCCGGCTGGAACCAGTCGGCTGAAATTAGGACTAGGCGGCCACCCGGCATCAATCGCAGGAAAGCCGATCGGGCATGGTTGCCAGTGGCGTCGGGATTGCGGCGATCTATCTTCGGGCTGGCTGAGAAGGGCGGATTCATCACGACGACCGAGGGTTGAATACTCTCGGGCAGGTGGTCATGAATATGCTCGGCATTAAAAGGATGGATCGACGCTTGCGGAAACACCAACTTCAGCAGGTTGCGACGGCGATCGCTCAACTCATTCACGACAACCTCAGCCCCTCGAATCGCACAGAACTGAGCCAGGATTCCTGTCCCGGCTGAGGGTTCGAGAACGATATCAGACGGCATAACCTGCCCGCATTTGGATGCGACATACGCCATCTGCAAGGGGGTAGAGAACTGTTGCATCGCAATCGCTTCCTCGCTGCGGCGCGTTTCGGTCAGTCCCAATGCTTGCAGTCGGGCAAACGCTTGAAGCGCTCCGATTGCCGAGGTTGATTGAGCTTTCAGGTGCTCACTGAAGAAGGGCAGCATGAAGGTGAAAGCGGTTTCTTGAATGTCGTAAGCGTCTTTCCATTGCCATGCGCCCTCGGCATCTGAGCCTCTCAATGCTTCTGTCAGTAAGTTTCTGGCGAGACTGCGGTGAAGCTTTTGGTTGCGCCAGAAGATACGGCCAAATGCCTTGATAACTTCTAGGGGATTGTTGTCTCGCGTCGTCTCTGGACACGGTTCAATAGCTTGTAGCATGATCATCTGGCTCTTAAGGTCATCGCCTCATGGCGACAGCCAAAAAAGCTCAGCTACCTGAGATTAGGCAGATGAGTCGATGCAAGGCTAGTAAGGGGGGGCTACGCCGCTGAGGCTGCGATTGCGGCTCTGGCATCTGTTGGTTCATCCTCTTCAGCCGCTTCAGTGTCCTCATCGGAGACGACAATTGCTTCAACGTCTTCCGCTCCTTGAGTACGTTCCTGTCGAATCCTAGTGAGGACAGCTTCCAGCTCATCTGGCGAGAGGTCGGCAGCGCTACGACCCTTGAGGTGCCGTGTTGCCGCTGCTCTGCGAACAGTCGGATCAGTGATACCGAGTTCATTAAGCAGGTCGCTGATTTGCTGGGAGTTGGATTTCTTGGCTGTTGCGGGAGAGGTGCTAGTGGGAGATAAGAGAGTTCCCCCGTCCATCAATGAAGCAACAGGGGGGATGCCGAGTTCTTGACCTCGGAGTATCCGTGCAATACTCTGCTCCTTGTTGGCTAGTCCACTGAATAGACCACTGGCGTAAAGGATTTCGCCAATTTGGATGACATCTGCAAGTGGAATGTGGGCTGTGTTTGCGTTCATAGCGTCCTTGATTGAGACATTAGACAGGCGAAATGGATTTCATGCCTGCTGCGCCTAAGCGCACGAAGAGACGGCATCTCCAACTTTTCAGGGATGCCGCCTTTAGCTTCGAGGGCGTCAATCGATACTGACTCCACCGACTGTTGTGGGCTGCGGTCGAACCGAGACTTGCTCGGCAAGCGCCTCACTACAGCGCTGAGAAAACCGATTGAACAGATTGTTGTCCGTGATATGGGGCTGTTCGGCTCGGATTTCCTGAATCAAGGCACTGGCGATTGGGGGCGTGATATGACGAGTCTTGCCGAAATCGATTAACAGCTGATTGATTAACCGCTGCATTCCAACTTCATCGAGGTTGTCTGCTGTGGTTCCGGCTAGTTGCCTGACTTGAGCAAACGTATGTCCCGTCTGTTGGATGACATAGCGAATGCGATCGCGATTAACCTCACCTGGGTCGGCAGCACTGATGTCATTGCCCGTAGGGATGCGCGCTAAGCTGTCTGCCGTATCGATATCCTCTTGCGGTTCCCAATCCGCATCAATTGTGTTGATTTCGCTGTGTTCGACGGCGAAGAAGTTGGCGGCGTTGGCGGCTAGAATTACGGCACCGACAAAGGTCCGCTTTTGTGCCATTTTGTCGATAGTATTCACCTGATCGAAGATGCGCTCGTTGAGGACTTTGCCTTGTTCTTGATCCGTGATGCGTTTATCTGTGCTGTCGAACTTGGCATTACAGCCACCAGACTTACTGTGGCAGTACCAGCCTTTGTCGCCAGTCTGCTTATCAGGGTAGTTGCTGCGTTTAATGGCAGCAGCGCCGCAATCGGGGCAGGTGCGTTGAGCGGTACGGTAGCGATACTTCTCCTCCCAGCTATTGCAAGAACCAATGCATTCAGCGATAACCGCGCCACTGCGATCCCGAAGGGTGCATTTGTATTCATAGCTGAAGAAGGGCTCGCCAAAGTCTTTGCCGGTCCAGTCTTTGATGGCCTCCAGCCGCTCCAGAGATTCGCGCAGACCAAATAAGGTCGCGATTTTCTCGGCACCCGGCTTGAACAAGATGGGTTTGTCACCGCATCCTTGAACTTTGCCGTAGTCCAAATCGAGGCGCAAAGACCGTCGGACGAAGTGAACGAGCGTGTTGTAGTGGTCAATGGCTGCGTTGATTTGCTGAGCTTGACCTATTGAAAGTGAGGCGATCGCTGTCGTCATAGTTGTAATTCCTGAGATGAAGTTTCAACACGCCTGGGCGATAGCCGGAAAGCAGACACAAGAACCAGGTAGGGAGATTTGAAAGTCATAACCGTTCTTTTCGCAACTCGCCTGCGCGTGAGTGTTCAAAGAACAAGGACAGCATCTCCGTTAGTGAAATGCTGTCCTTTGCCGTCTTCCTGCCCTTTCACTACTCGTGGCTACTGCAATGTGCCCGTAGGACAAGTTTCGATGGTTGGTGATGCGAACCAGTGTTCCTGTTTTGAGTCTTGCCATAAGTCAATTTTCCATTCAGCAAGCTGTTCGTTTCAAGGTACGTTCACCACTTGCCCGTGTTCCGATCCCATGTGTTTGGCCTCAATGTTTCGCTGCCTTAAGATTGCTAGGTCGTTCTAGTAATTTCGTGCCCTACTAGATTTTTGCCTTTTCAGGATTGCTAGGTCGTTCTAGTAATTTCATATTCCATTAGAATTGTCTGCTGTGATCACCTCAAAAAGCGATGCAAGTAGTTTTGTCAATTCTCAGTCGCGCTGGAGGCGTAGGAAAGACTACGATTGCCAGCAATGTCTTTTATGAACTAGGTGCAGCGGGTATCGCAACCTGCCTGATAGACCTTGATCCAAATTTTTCGCTGGCCTCTTTCATTGGATTAGCACCTGTGGAACAGTCGGAGTCTGTCGCTCAGATGTTCGATCCTTCTTTTGACGGTGATTACCCGTTTCAGGACGCATGGGACACTTCAAAGTGTGCATTTATCCAGGGGCATGAATCAATGGGAGTGATCTCAGATAATCTGAAGAGCCGCCGTCGTTCCGAATATGTGATTGCCGATCGCTTTAGGAAATATCCGCTCCCTCATGAGGTGATAATCCTGGATTGTCCAGGAACGCAGTCAGCAATGACAACCGCTGCATTGGCAGCATCCACTCATATTCTGTTGCCTGTGCAATTGGAGGTGAAGATCGCGACGACCCCGTCACTGATTACCTGGTGCTTTAAGACATCTGAAGAGTTGTTTTTGGAGCCGCCGCCGCAGATTTTAGGGATTGTGCCCAACAACTACGATAAATCAGGGACTGTTCACCGGCAATGCATCGAGCAGTTGCCATCGATTGCCGATGGCTTGGGAGTGCGTCTATTTGAGGCAATTCCAACTAGCAAAGAGATCATCAATGCGGCGATGACAGGGCTACCCCTGAAGAAGCATCGTCCCGGCCATCCGGCAAACAAGCGATTTAAACAGATAGCAGATGCGGTTAAGGAGCTCGTCAATGGTTAAGGTAAATCTGTCCTCTACGTTCGCCCCTGCTACAGAAGCGGCTCAGCGCCGTGATCGCTTGGTAGACCTTCAAGAAGAAGTTCGAAAATTAAAGGCAGAAAATCAACGTCTTGCGGAAGCGAAACAGCAAGAGCTAATTCAAGGATTGTCGGCAGAGGGAAAAGAAGAAATTTCTATTAGCGACATCACGCCTAATTTAACTCAGGCAAGGCGTACTATTGATGATGCATTGATCCGAAAGCGAGCATCGAGCCTGCTTCAACATGGCCAACTGACGCCGATTCTTCTCATTCGTGGACAAAAAAGCCCTCACTTGCTGGAGGATGGTGAGTTGCGCTGGCGAGCTGCTCAACTTTTAATGCGTGAGGGGCATTCTGATTGGGCAACGCTGGACGCTGTATTCACAATTGAGCCTGCAACTGATCTAGAGATAGACGAGCGCTCACTGCTTCACAATATCCACAATGAAGCACTCAACCCTTTAGACCGGATTGAGGCGCTCTTTAAGCTGATTTTGGCAGAAGTGGAGATTGTACCTAGCCCCAAGATGATGCAGGAGGCTTCATCTGAAGAAAGCGCCAAAATTGAGACATTGATGGCACTCATTCGTAATATTGACTATCGGATACGAAAAACGAGAACCAGCAATTACCGGCAGAAACTACAAGAGGCCGTTGCCCTGTTTCCAGAGGCTCAAGCGGAAATTGTCAATATTGTTGGCGATGCGGTTGAGCTTTCAGATGCCCAAAAGCGCATTCTTGCAATCTTCTTGCGCTTTCAATTGCATATTAGTACGGTCGCTGCCCAGGATTTGCGCTACGCCAATATGCTTCCTGATTTAAAGGAGGCTGTTCGGAGTGGTATTTCTTGCGCTCATGCGATAGCCCTTCAACCGCTTAACTCGAAGAAGTTGGGGATTTCTCCGGGAAAAGCAGTGAAACTGCGTCAGCAGTGGATTGAGCGTATCCGTTCAGAGAAATTGGGAGTCCGCGAAGTGCAGCGGGGTGTGAAGCAGGCTCGTGCCCAAAAGAGTCCTCCGAAGCAAGAAAGTGGACCGGTGTCGGTTGAAGGTGTGAGGATGATCGAGAAGATCGAAACACACAAGTATCCTCTATCAGAGTTGCGGCAGGTCAGAGAAGTTCTTCTGACGAAGCTAAAGGAAATTGAGGCGAGGCTAGATGGAGACCAGCCTGCATCTCAAAGCCGTTAATAGATCGTCAGAAGAAAGTCCGTCACCATAGCCTACCTATCTGGATTCCCGA
>JBCBJE010000189.1:0-8036 GCA_038523735.1 Cyanobacteria bacterium J06626_18
ATGTTGACATCTGGCGATAGGCTCCAGGTGTTACGCCCAAAATTTGTCTGAAGTGGCGCGTCAAATGACTTTGATCGGACATACCTACGGCGATCGCAACTGCTGCAACCGACATCCCTTGCTCTAAGAGTTGTTTCGCTTTTCTTACCCGAACTTGGGTCAGATAGGCATAGGGCGGCATCCCGACTGCTTGACGAAATATGCGGATCAGGTACGAACGATTTAACTGAGCAATCGCTGCTAGTTGGGTTAACGAAATGGGCGAACTGAAGTTGTCGTGAATGTATTCCTTGACCAGACGGACCGCTTGGTGTTCTTGGGGCGATCGCGGCAGCCGGACATTGCAGTCACCATACTGCACGAAAATGGCTGACAAACTCTCAATCAGTAGCGATTCCTGTTCGAGATAGCAGTGCGCCTTTTCAAGTGTTGTCAGCAGATTCAAGACTCTCTTAGAGAGAGCGGTGTTCTCGATTACAGCGTCTCTAAAATAAGGGACTTCATCGATTTCTAGATCCTCTGCAATAGCCTGAATCAAGCAGATGCGGGGGTACAGCATACGATAAGTAAGCGGCAAATCTTCGGCAGAATAGCCCGTATGAACCTCTTCTGGATTCATTAAAACGACACTCTTAGGAGGAGCTAAATAGGTTTCGCCTCGATAGTAGTTGCCGCCTACTCCAGCCTCGATAACGCCGATTGAATAGCTGGGATGAGCATGACGCGCATAGCTATAGTGAATCGCTTGGGCTCGAAAGAGTTCTAAGTTATGAAATTCTGGTATCAGCCAGAGTTTGGTATTTTGTCGAGTCAAATCAGCCATTGACGGTTCTGATATTCTCTCGAATCTCTAGTTAGTGTACCAAGCCTCAAGCTCAGACAGAAAACGGCTTCGAGTCGCTTCGTCCAAGATTGCTCGATGAAAGGCATTTCGTGTCCAACGTTTAAGATCCTGTAAGGTCGCTTGTCGCTCGACCATTAATCGCGAGAGTTCATCCGTGAGATTAAGACCAAAGAAGGTTGGGTCATCTGAATTGACGGTTACGGGTACACCAGCACTGTCGAGCGCAAAGATGGGATGGTCTTGGTAAGAGGAAACGTTGCCTAATTTTTCGTTGGAGGTAGGACACATCTCAACCGTGACTTGGCGATCGCGCAGCAGGGCCACGACTTCAGGGTCTTGAATAGCCGATGTCCCATGCCCAATTTGGGTAATACCTAGAGTTTCAACCGCTATTTGGATATTTTCGGGGCCGGTCATTTCACCCGCATGGACTTTGATCCGCTTACCGGCTTCTCTAGCTAACTCAAAAGCGGGCCTAAACGGAGTTGCGGGCCAGCCCACTTCATCCCCGAGGAGGTCAAACCCAGCGACGATAGGTAACATTCGTGTTCGCTTAACCCAGAAGATAGCCTCGTCGACTGGGTGGGTTCGCATCAACCCGACAAAGATACGGAGGATACAGTTTTGAGCCCGCGCTCGTGCGATCGCAACCTTCAAAATGTCCCAAAACTTTTCTAGCGAAGCGCCGCGTCGCTCTACTAATGAAGGAACACAGACAACTTCGGCGTAGCGAATATTTTGTGCCAGCAGACCTTCCAGCACATCGTCGATTAGTTCGGCATAGCCAGTTGGCGTCTGGAGCCATGGATGAATATATTGTTTGAATAGCGCCTGAAATTCTGCAAACTGATCAAACCGGAAGTCTGATGTATACCATGGAGGGCTCTCGGGCAGTTCAGTTCCATAATGCTGTTTATGGGCTGAGCGTAACGTAGACCAGCGCGGCGCCCCCTCCAAATGGATGTGCAATTCCGCTTTTGGCATTGTCGAAAGATCTAGCATGTGTCCTAACTTTCGGGACGCCAACTTTTGTCTGGCTGATATGTCAGCTTCACTGACTATCTCCGACTCTCTCCCTGCCGGATTGTCTGAATGTCTGACAAGGATAATCCCGTCACTTCAATGATGTCTCCATCCGTCATCAGCGGTAATAACCGTCGAGCAATGTCGATCTTCTCTTCTCGCCGTCCTTCAGTGCGGCCCTGTTCTAAGCCCTGTTCTAAGCCCTGCTCTAAGCCTTGTTCTAAGCCTTGCTCTGTGGCTTTAGTAATCGCTCCTCGCTGGTCCTGAAGGAATATCAGCTGACGATCTAACTCATCTAGCTCTTCAATGGATAAATTTGCGGCATTGGCCATCTCAAATGCTTGCTGAATTTCGGCGACATTCCCCATGGTCATCGGCACGACATCGAGATCAGGAGCATGCTGCAAAAAGTACAGCCACTTGTCCGTCAAACTCGTCAGTGCCTCTAGCGGTTGTTGAAACTTGGGTAACTCTACAAATACCAGCTCTATGTCGCCTGCTGGATAGTCTATCGGATGATGTTTTTCCTTGAGCACGAAGCGTGAGGTTATTCCCTCGAGTTCTGGAAACATCTCAAAATCGGTAATGGTTAAACCAATGACGGGATTGAGTTGAGGATACTGCTCACCGATGTGCAACTGGGTAGAGTAAGCTTTGGCTGCGTTGTATAAAATGCGTTTCTCAAAGCCCGCCATATTAAGCACTTGCATCTCAATAATGACAATGTCACCACTGGCGAGTCTGGCTTTAACGTCCAGATAGGAGTTCTTCATGCCTTCAATCTGGGGAGCCTGATAGGGGTTCAGAATATCTAGTGCGGCGATGACAGGGTTTCCCTGATAAAGTAACCCGTTGAGAAAGCTGACCAAGATGTCATGGCTTTGCGCTGATCC
The DNA here is from genome assembly GCA_038523735.1 of Cyanobacteria bacterium J06626_18. Lineage (GTDB taxonomy): Bacteria > Cyanobacteriota > Cyanobacteriia > Phormidesmidales > Phormidesmidaceae > SIO1E4. The sequence goes on from JBCBJE010000189.1 coordinate 2,761, forward strand.
AAAGATCTTCTTGAAGGCGAAGTCTGTTTTGGGGTTGATAAATCGCATCGCGGACAGGTATCCGTAGGCTACGCCCCCTGTGTGGGGTGATTATAGCGAATACAAACGTCGTGAATAGCTGGCGCCCAAAGAGTCTATGACTGGATTGTAACAACACTCAGGCTTATGAGACCTCTTGCGTGTCAGCCACCTCTGCTTCAAGTACCTGAACACGGGCAAACTTGAGGCCCGTGACGCCTTGGAGGGGTTCTACGGAACCTTGCTCAATTTCGGCGCCGACCCAGCCTTCGCGCTGCAGATAGCGGAGATATTCCAGATACTCTTGCCACTCTTCGTTGGTGGAGTAGACCAGGGTGAGACAGCCGGGTTGGGTGATGCGCTCGTGGGTTTTGGAATCGACGGCCTTATCGATGCGCTTTTTCACAATTTCATAGCGAGTATCGCGGGTACCGCGGACTTCAAACAGGCGTTCGGTATTCTCGTCATGGGTGATGTCTACAGTTGAATCTTGCACCAAGACGAGATGCGTGATTCTGAGTTCAGTTTGGTGCTCTGCCTTGAGACGAAAGCCCGTGCGGGCACAGTCACAGACAGCACGGAGTTGCTCGTAGCGCAGGCTGCGGAGGTGGAAATCGGAGAAGTGGCTGTCGATCGCACCCCCGGCATAAATCATATGGTCAATGCCGTCTGTGGCTTCGATATCGCAGTAGTGGCGGGTCACGGCCTGCATCGTTCGCTGCCAGTAGTGCCAGGTGTCGCGGAGGGATTGGTTGATCTTCTGGATGGTCTGGTCGTACAAAGCGCGGGCACTGTACACACAATCTTGCTCAGGATCTTTGGCCGCTTCATAGGCCGCGATCGCGGCCTCAGCATCTTTCCCACAGGTGCGGAAAAAGTCGAAGTGAGCTTCCAGATTCTTTTGGAGATACCGCAGTAGAGTGACCTCAGCGTCCACCGTTACGCCTTCGCGTAGCCGGGCAATGTGGTCTAGCAAATCAATCTGAAACTGGGTTGCAAAGGCATTGTCATGGGTGGCTGTGCAGACCGCTTCAATAATGGCCAGTCCCAAATGAAACTGCTCCAGAAGATCCTTCTGAATCGCTCGGTTGCGTTCATGGGAAGAGCCGCGAATATCGGAAATGCCGTAGAGCGGATAGACATCCCCAAACACAATGGGCTCAGCAGGAAGTCCTAAACTCCGGCGCTCGGCTTCCTCTTCAAAGCGCCAGCGCACCGACTCATGGATATGAGTGAACCGCTCGTTGACGGTATGCCGCATCGCGATTGTCAGCGCTGGGGCGAGCGTTTGTGCGTAATGTTCGTCGATCGCATCAAACCCGTCTAATTGCTTGCTCATCACAGCAACCAGCCCCAGCAGCCGGGAAGATGTTTTGAGGCGGGCGGATTTCACTACGAGCGGCAAAACCAAGAGCGACTTCACGCCGCGATCGCGCAGCAAAACCTCACACTTGGAATGACAATGATTGGTCAAGTCCCGCAGATTGAGTACAGTGCCTTTGCGGGCTGCCTGAAACAGCGGTGAATCCTTGAGTGAATAAACTGGTAGAGTCTGAATGCTCCAGTCATCGCTCTCCAAATCCAGGTAGAGAGTCGCGGCATCCTCCTCGGCGGTCAGAATCAAGGTTTCAGTTGCCCGAAATAACCGCCTGAGGAGGCGATTTGCCTGCTGAAAACGATGGGGCTGCAGAATCGATTCTCGTGCCAGCAGTAAATGAATCAACCGTTGTGTGAGCTCGCGATCACTCACATCCACACCCTCCAGCAGAATCGTCCCACCCGCCTGGTAGGTCTGCGGATTAAGCAACTGCCAAACGTGCTGCAGCGGAGCGTCTGGATCATTTAACTGTTGGATCACCATTGAGGCATCGGGCGTCCCTGGCCAGCAGGTATCCAAAGCTTTCTCTACCGACGCATCCAATGAGAGGATGCGAATGTGATCACTGCTAATGGTGAACTCTACGAAGCGGGCGCGATCGCCCTCTAGCGGCTTGACCGAAAGAATCAACGGTTCATAGAGCCAGCGCGAGGGAATTAAATCGGTGCGCTCGTAACGGGCCGACAGAATCGCATTCAGCACATGGCGACGAATCCGCTCTCGCACCCAGCGCTGATCGTCGGGGTCAAGGCGCTGCAGTACGGCGTCGCCGAGGGTCGGTGGCACATCCACCATGCCGACCAGCTTGCGGAAGCGATCGCTTGTCCATTCAATCCGATGGTCTTGCAAGTTAACAACGGCCACCAGCAACCGACTGTAGCGCTCAACCACTGACCACCAAGCTGGAATTCCTTGTTGTGGGAGGTCTGAGACCAAATGCCCATTGGTTGATTGGACCTTTTCTAAACCCTGTTCGGCTTGTCCATAGATCATCGCTGTATTCCTCGCGCAGCCTGACTTTATTGGCTTTTGGTGAACCCCAACTGTCGGGCCAACTGCCACCTATTTTTAGGGAACTCACGGGTTAGAATGCGCTAAGCTCCTGGCTCCCTGTACTCAATCAAAAACAGAGGGGCTCGTTTCCGGAGTCAGTCCCCAAGCTGTGAGGATCTGAGGGAAGCCGTACCAAGTTTGTAATGCTCTATGCGCCCTGATGATCTCGCTTGCTACATTCAGAAGAAGCAGAAGCCAGCGGTTAAATCGACTCCAGTAGTCGATACATTGTCGTGGGAACTCCACATATGGTGATGCTACCGTTGACGACCACCCTTTAGAATGAAGATTCTGACCTGATATGTTAAAGGTCAGTGAGATTACGTACTATTCTGCCTTAACTTTCTGCTTTGCAGCACAAGATCACATCAATTTAACCTATGTTTGAAGCCCTTTCTGATCGTCTCGAAGGTGCCTGGAAGAAGCTCCGGGGACAGGACAAAATTAGCGAAGCCAACATTCAAGAGGCACTCCGTGATGTGCGTCGGGCTTTGCTAGAGGCCGATGTGAACCTTCAGGTGGTCAAGGCGTTTACGGCTAAGGTGCAGGCAGAAGCGCAGGGGGCCGAAGTTGTTTCAGGGGTGAATCCCGGTCAGCAGTTCATCAAAATTGTCAATGATGAGCTGGTTAACATCATGGGGGAAACTAATGTTCCCCTAGCTCATGCCGAGTCGGCCCCGACCGTTGTCCTCATGGCAGGACTACAAGGTACCGGTAAAACGACAGCGACCGCTAAGCTAGCGCTGCATCTGCGGAAGGAAAATCGCTCGATCCTAATGGTGGCGACCGACGTCTATCGTCCGGCAGCAATTGATCAGCTAGTGACGTTAGGCAAGCAAATCAACGTGCCTGTATTTGAGCTGGGGACGGACGCGAGCCCAGTCGAGATTGCTCGACAAGGAATCGCGAAGGCCAAGGAAGACGGCGTCGATACCGTGATTGTGGATACGGCAGGTCGTTTACAGATTGACCCTGCCATGATGACGGAGCTAGCTCAGATTAAGGATACGATTCAGCCCCATGAAGTACTGCTGGTCGTCGATGCCATGACCGGCCAGGAAGCCGCTAACTTAACACAAACGTTTCATGAGCAAATCGGCATTACCGGAGCCATCCTCACCAAAATGGATGGCGACGCCCGCGGCGGGGCTGCTCTCTCGGTCCGTCAGATTTCAGGACAGCCGATCAAGTTTGTCGGGGTGGGGGAAAAAGTCGAGGCACTGCAGCCTTTCTATCCTGAGCGCATGGCGTCCCGTATTCTGGGCATGGGCGATGTGCTGACCCTAGTCGAGAAGGCGCAGGAAGCCGTTGATATTGCCGACGCCGAAAAGCTCCAGAAGAAAATCCTCGAAGCCAATTTTGACTTCAATGACTTTCTCAAGCAGATGCGCCTGATGAAAAATATGGGCTCCCTGGGCGGCATCATGAAACTGATTCCAGGAATGGCGGGCAAACTTTCGGACGACCAGCTGCAGCAGGGCGAAACTCAGCTTAAGCGGGTAGAGGCCATGATCAATTCTATGACGAAGCAAGAACGCGCCGAGCCGGAACTGCTCTCCAGTTCACCGAGCCGTCGTCGCCGGATTGCTCAGGGCTCTGGCTATAAGGACAAGGATGTCAGCAAGCTGGTCACTGACTTTCAGAAAATGCGGAGCATGATGCAGCAGATGGGCTCGGGACAGATGGGCGTGCCTGGCATGGGCGGCATGGGTGGCGGCTTTCCCGGTATGGGGGGTGGCTTTCCCGGTATGGGGGGTGGCTTTCCTGGCATGGGTGGCGGTGGCCCTCAGCCTGGATTCCGGGACTACCCCGGCATGGGCGGTGGTAAGAAAAAGAAGAAGGGCAAAAAAAAGAAGGGATTTGGGCAGTTGTAGGGTGTGACTCAGGGACGGGTTCTTTGAAAGAACCCGTCCCTGAGTCACTCGTCCCCCAAAAACTTCCCCTGGCGATAGGCTATAGGGGTTGCCGAACTATCCCGCTGGATTATGCGTCTTACCCTATTGCTGAATCGTTCCCGTGTGATGCGAGTTGCCTGGAGTCTGTGTCTGTGTCTGTGTCTGTGTTTTTGGGTGGGGACGATGTCACCTGCGATCGCGGCTACGGCTGAATCGACTGCTTACAGCCCCGAGGAAATTCAGATCATTTCGGAACTGCGGCAGAAGGCATTCTTGACGAGTCAAACCGGGCAGTACGAGGCTGCTGAAGACTACTGGACACAACTACTAGAATTTTTACCGGATGAAGCCGCGATTTGGAGCAATCGGGGAATAGTCAGAGCCAGCCAGTATCATCTGGATGAGGCGATCGCAGACTATACCCAAGCGATAGCGTTAGCTCCCGATTCGGTGGATCCCTATCTGAACCGGGGGGCGGCCTACGAGGTGAAGGGCGATTGGGACGCGGCGATCGCCGACTACAATTATGTGTTGGAGCTTGATCCAACCGAGGCAGGTGCCTGGAATAACCACGGGAATGCGGAAGCGGGGCTAGGCGATTGGGCGGCGGCGATCGCCGACTATAGCAAGGCAGCCGACCTTGACCCCGGATTTGCCCTGGCTCGCGTCAACCATGGCCTTGCCCTGTATCAGTCGGGTGACACACAAGCTGGATTGCGGACGCTACGATCAGTCGTACGCAAGTACCCCAACTTTCCCGATGCTCGGGCGGCGCTAACAGCAGGGCTGTGGGCTGTAGGGCAGCGGGGTGAAGCTGAAAGTCAGTGGGTGGCTGTTACGGGTCTTGACAATCGCTATAAAGATATTGACTGGGTGCGTACTATCCGTCGCTGGCCGCCTAAGGTGGCCGATGCTTTAGAACAGTTTTTGAC
>JBCBJE010000190.1:0-8036 GCA_038523735.1 Cyanobacteria bacterium J06626_18
AAGTTTGCTGCATCCTCCTGAGAGAAAGCTGTTAAGTGCTTGACTTCTTCATAAAGCTTTTCCTTTTCTTCGACACTCAGCATAGGTCACCTGCAATATAGATACGCAACGGTCTTGTTGACGAACTCAGTGCTCCACTTAGAAAACCTGTTAAGTAGCTTCGAGGGACCGCCTAACAGATCTCACTCTTAAAAGTGAAATTTTCTAATTTATTTCTGGATAATTGCGTGGAGCGGCTACTTCTTCCTACGAGAAGGGCAGAGTTTTATACCGATACTGCCCTGATTTCTTCGATCAGGAAGAATTCGCAAAGGGACCGAGACATATCGGGATATTTAAAGTTTTCATGAAGTATGCGAATTTGATACTTGCGAGAAACATCAAATCTGATTAGCTTTGTCAGAAATCAGCCTATCTACCTTCCAGGTTTTGGTGACAGTTTATGACGACATTGTGGAGTTTTGTAATGCTCTCAGCGATCGCGCTAAATCAGGGTGAAACTTAGCAGATATTTTTGTTGAGTCCATATCTCCAGTTTGGCAAAGACCTTGCCGAGTTCAACAGAAAGGACGTTTTAAAGCCTTTTTTCGAGCTCTAAAGGAGATCGACTTTCTAACGTTTAAGTCTGCTCCGAATTTCCTATAGGGAGATTCGGATTAGCGTGGTTTGCGCCACTCATCTCAAGAGTATTTGTTTTCGACCTTAGTGAGGACTCGATTAATGGCTATTGACATTGAAAAGCTCGGTTATATTGTTCAGAATTTTGTGTCTACGACCATCGATGTACAGGGGGCTGCAGTGGTAACTCCCGACGGTTTGCCTTTGACCTCTAACCTGCCAGCCCCAATGGATGAGGAAAGAACTTCGGCAATGTCTGCCGCGATGCTTTCGATTGGCGAGCGCATTGGTTCAGAACTTGCTCGTGGAAGCATTGATCGGGTTTATGTTGAAGGCAATGAAGGATTCAGTATCTTAACTCGATGCAGTGATGATGCGGTTTTCCTAGTTTTGGCTGCCAAAACGGCTAAGCAAGGGTTGCTTATGTTGGAGATTAACCGCACACTTTCCGAACTCGGGCACGTCCTGTCTTAGCTGTCGTCTCTTGAATAAGTATGAGTGGGATACGTTAATAGTTTTATCCAGGATGGCGAGGAATTGAGGTGATGGCCCTGAGTGACCAGCCATTCATACCGTCAACAGCCGGAAATGCATCAGACAATCAGCCGCATACTTACTGCTCACCCTTAGAGACCCTTGCGAAGGGGGAGCTCGACGAGCGCGGCAGCAAGCAGATGCGGCAAAATCTGCATGAATATCTGGTCCGAGCCAATTTGCGCGATCAGCTGCCACCCGATATACCGTCCTTTGTAGGCCGACTAAACGAGTTGCAGGCGATCGCCCAGCACTTAACACCCGTTGTTCCAGTTGATCAGGCAGCTGTCCCCGCTGTGTTTGTTATCAACGGCAAAGCGGGTGTCGGTAAGTCGGCCTTGGCAGTGCATGCAGCGTATCAGTTGAGGCAGGTTTATCCAGATGCTCGGCTTTATGTCAATCTCCACGGCAGCGATAGCCAAAAGCTATCGCTTGACGGGGCGATTGCCGATTTGCTGCGAGCCTGGAATGAGCAGGATGGCTGGCTGCCCACAACGTTGGGCGAGAGGCTAACCCTTTACCACAAAATCCTGGCCGACAGCCGGGCTTTAATTGTCTTGGATGATGTCGATAGTCTGGCGCAGATTAAACCTCTGATTCCCACAGCAGCACACTGTGCTGTTTTGATTACCAGCCGTCATCCTCTACCAGAGCTAGTCGCTGCTGAACAGCTAACCCTAGCCGCAATGAGTGAGGCGGACAGCCTGTATTTGTTGCTGCGGTCTGCTCCTGACGAGGATATCGCAGCTCTAAATTTAGACGCGGCTAAGCAAATTGTCAGTCTATGTGATTGCAATCCTCTGGCTCTCCAGATTGCTGCCCATACGCTAGAGGACTCGTCTTCTCAGCAACTTGTCGCCTACGAGTCCCGTTTGGCAACCGAGCGCAATCGACTGGCTTCCTTCAACTCGGGTGATTTGGCTGTTCGATCTAGTTTTGCCCTGGCCTATCAAGAGCTGGATGAAAATTGCCAGCAGTTGTTTAAGCGGCTTAGCCTGTCGGCCCAGCCTGTTTTAACGGATGCGATGGCTAAGATGCTCCTGGCGTCTGACTGGGATATTGCCAAAGCCGCAATGGCGACTTTAGTAAAGCGACAACTGCTCAGGCGAATGGCTCAGCATCGTTACGAATTTCAGCCGTTGTTGCGTTTGATGGCAAAGGAAAAGCTGGCCCAGACCGAGTCCGCAGAGTTACGGCAGGCAATGCGGACAAAGATCACTCGCTGGTATCTGCAACAGGCCGAAGCCATGTCGTTACTGTTCCATCCAACGACGCGATCGCACCTGTTCTACCAGCTTGGCGAGGATTCCCAAACCCTATTGCCGATGGGAGAACAAACGCTGCGATTAAGTGCTCTGGAATGGTTTGAAGCGGAACGTTCTAACTTGATGACCTGTATTCATTGGGCTCACCAAGCAAACGCTTGGAGCATTGTGACGCAGTTTGCCAAACATTTAGTAATTTTCTGGGAACAGGGTGCCCACTGGCAGGATTGGGAACGCAGTCATCAAATCGGGATAGAAGGAGCTCGTAACCTCGGCAACCGCAAACTGGAAGCTCAGATTGCTAGCAATTTAGGCAATTCTTTGCTGCAGCAAGCTCATTGGGAAGCAGCGCAAGCACAGTATGAAAGTAGTCTTTCCTTGTTCAGGGAAGTTGGCGATAGCGAGGGTGAGGCATGGACCTTAGGAAATTTGAGTATCCTGCATCATCGCCGCCAGGAAGAGGATACTATCAGTAAGTCAAATGACCAAGCTGAAGCGACTCGATCGCCCCAGCCTTCGGTAGCCGGTTTAACGGAAGCTGCGACGGTTGGCTCAACTGAACGACTGGCGTCAAAGTCGACTTCCTCGTTGGAAAAGAATGCCTCTATCTATCGAAACGCTGTGCCGACACCGGTCAAGATCAGTACCGGTAAGCATGCAGCTTGGAAGGCTTATGTTGTGATTGCCTGTATTGCTGTGGCGATCGCCGTTGTTGCCATTATGCTCATCCTGACCTAACGGTGAGGGAAAGATATGCTTCATGACACAGCTCTCTCCTACTCAGCAGGCCCAGACATCGCAAGATGCACACCCAGACCTTCCCTTTGAAGATCGCCTCTATGTCATTAAAACGGTGAGTGCCTTGCCATTAAGGCAGTTTGAGCAACTGATAACGGTGCTCAATCCACCGGCAGATGTCATGCCTCCTAAAGCGGCTTCTCGCAGTCAGCGAAGTAAAGCTCTGCTCGATTGGGTCGAAGGGCCAATGGGACCAGGCTTAGCTCTCATTGATGAGGAGTTACAAGCACTAGTGCCAGGTGCCACTGCCCCCAAAGCTATCGTTTTTGCTAACGACACGGCAGACCTTGCTGGGATAAAGCTAGCGGCAATCATGCGGCAGGTAAAGCAAAAGACTGAGGACGATTCCCTTACCCTTGCTTTTTACACAACCGGTCACATCAAGCTGGTTTTGAATGGATCGCCAGAGGGGTTAGAAAAACTGCAGGCGCTATTTGACTCGGGCGAGTTGCTCAATGCCTCAGGTGGTAGTGCAGTTGAGTTGGTTTGCTCAATTGCTAGTGACACACTAGATGCCAGAAAGGCTCGCCTAATTCAAGCCCTCACGCTCGAAGTGCAGCATGTTAAAAGCACCCACACAACTGCCCTCGCTATTGTCAGCGCCCTCAATCGCGTCCAGGATTGCAACCGTATCAGAAACGTTCTCAAAATATTCGACCAGGCTGGCACGCAGGCTCTCAAGATCGATCAGGCCCATAATCGTGTCAGTGCCCGTACCTTAGCCCGCACTCTGAATCGAGCCCGCGATCGCGTCCTTGAACGCGCCCACAACCTCAATCTCGACATCGACCACAATCACATCAGCGATGTCATCGATGCCCTGGATCAAGATCGCTTTGGGGATGCGCTCGATGCCCTGGATCGCGCCCTTGACCGTGAACAGGCGCTCACCCGCAGAATCGTCAACGCTGTCGATATTGCCCGCGATCTCGACATCGCCCGCAATTTGGCTCTGAATCTCACCCGTGTCTTTAGCCGTTCCAGTATTCTCAGCTTAGTCGGTATTAACCTGCGAGGAGCTAACCTCAATGGCCTCAACCTAGTTGGTATTGACCTAACAGGAACTGACCTTACCGACGCGATGGTTAAAGACACCGTTTTCGGTAATAATTCAGGACTGGCAGAAGCTGACAAAGCGGCCCTTCAACAGCGTGGAGCGATCTTTCGAGGCCCGCCTGGCTCGTTGCAATCGCCTCGTCGCTAGACATCCCAAGCTCCGACAAGGAAAAATATAGCCCTGTCCATTTGGGGTAAGTGCATCTTGTTTGCTTGAGAGCGATAGCCTTCGACTAGGCCAAGATCTGGTGTTGTCCCACGACGGCACGGATAATTCCCAGATTCAAGCTTAACTTCTGACTTCCTTACTGACCTGCCGACCTTTGACGGTATTGAGACGCTGCTTAAGGTCCTGAACTGTTTTTCTTAGGCGAAAGTTCTCGACGAGGAGCACCCCTGAAAGCAAGGTAAACAGCACCAGAAACCCTTGTTCGCCTAACGATTGCCAGAACAGGAGTGACAAAACCGCGCAGAGTATCCCCGTACTGACTAACAATAATGTGTCGCGGAGCCTGTTCTTTTCACCTGTCATGCTTGAAATTCCTTATAGTGATCAGCCCATCGGCCACCGCCTCGTGTAACCTCAGCCACCGCTTGCATCTTCGGATGGATACAGCGTGATAAGGAGAGAAACCCCAACTTTTGCGATGCAATCAAGCACATCATTGGAAAATCCTTGATTAAAGGCCCATGGCTGACTGCCACAATCGTACTCAATATCAAATTCACAGTGTGTACAGACTGACTAAACTGTAAACACTCCCATCTGAAACGGTTGATGATGCCCCATGAACACGGTGCCGGTTAAATCATCAAACGGATGCTCACAGGCTGTGCCAGCGTACCGTTGACGATGGGGATATGCGTCATCTTTGCCCTGTTTGATGCCGCTTGGCGCTTCACAGTGAGGACACTTGACAGGGCCTTGACGCCAGCGTAAGCGGCGCACGGCTGCAGAGCATTTGGCGTCTTCCAGCAGATGCGTCAGAGCTAAGACGAGCAGCCATAGCGCTATCGTCGCCACCTCACCCCACGCTTATCGCTCACATCAGCTCAGCTAAACAGCTATTGAGCTGACAGTTTTTAATCGGCTCTTCTGGAGCGATCGCGTCAGACTCGGTTATATTGGTTCAGCGAGCATTATTCTTACAACTAAGAGAGTGCTCTTGGTTAAAACCCAATAACCGCATGGAGAGGTGGCAGAGTGGTCGAATGCGGTAGACTCGAAATCTATTGATGGGTCAAACCATCCGAGGGTTCGAATCCCTCCCTCTCCGTTTTGTTCGCGCATTTTTAGATACTGTATGTCTCCTCGCTTGAGGACCGATAATGGCAGTACTGAATAACTACAAAATTGTTCCTTTTCTTAAGGTTTGCGCTATAAGTGAAAATGCAAATCAGGCGGAGTCATGCCAGCTATGGATATTGAGGGATTCGGTGCACGCCTTGTAGAGGCAACCTGATTCGGTTTCACCCTCCCCGGTTGGCTGGTTTGTCTGCTCTTCAGTGGAATGAGGAATTGTGAGATGGCTAAGTTATTCGTACGTTCTTTAACGGCTACGGCTGTGATTGCGGCGTCTTTTGCGGTCGCGTCTGCAGCTATGGCACAAAATGCTCCGAGCAGTCGGTCGGGCGATGTACCGGAAGCGATCAATGAGATTTATTACGGCAATACTGGTCCTTATTCCAATAATCGCTCCGTCTTTAGCTATGGCAACCTGATTTTAGGCACGGGTGGATTTCCCGAGCGCCGCGTCATGCGCGATGCTCGGGCTGTGAGTGAGGCGATTTACTTTCTGATGGAAGAACAGGCTACCTCCACCCCAACGATTCGGGTGCCGGATCTCTTCAATCCTTACAATACGTCTGTCCAGTTCCTGCCTGCAGGTCAGCCCAACGTCTTCCTATCAGGAAGTGAGTTCATTTTTGAGACATCTTTACCCACGCCGTAGCGGGTAGCCGGGCCTCTGCATCAGCGCTAGGATAGACCTTACTCTTATCCAACAGCGCTGCATGTCTCCCGTTTTTTGTGCGATCGCCTTAGGCAGCAACTTAGGGGATTCTCCCGCTATTTTACAGGGAGCAATTAACCAGCTGAATCAACACAGCCACATCACGGTGATGGCCTGCTCTGGTGTGTACCAAACCGCTCCTGTGGGGCCCCCCCAGCCTGATTACCTCAATGCCAGCGCGGTGCTAGAAACGGCACTAGCTCCTGAAGAGCTACTACGGACGTTGCTGCGAATTGAAGCCACGTTTGGTCGCGTCAGACGCGAACGATGGGGGCCGCGGCTGCTAGATTTAGACTTGCTGCTATTCGGCGATCTGGTCCTAACCTTGCCCACGTTACAGATTCCTCATCCGCGTATGCACGAGCGGGCGTTTGTGTTGGTCCCTCTGGCTGAGATTGCGGGCGATTGGGTTGAGCCGATTTCGGGTAAAGTAATCGCGGAACTGGCCCAGGGTGTTTCGAGCAAGGGAGTGCAGCGATCATCTGTGCATCACCTTCGATTGGACTTTCCCAGCAGGTAGCAGCCGTAAGGAAGCCCTCCCAATGCACGTTTCATACTGCTGTTGGCTTCTAACTTTTGCTTTTCACCATAAATCTTGGGGTCCTCTATGTCGCTTGGTCAAGAACCGCCTCAACTTCTGAAACAGCGTTTGTTCTACAAAGGGCGCAAGTTCAACTTTGAAGTCAATAGCCTACGATTGCCTAACAAGGCTGAAGGCGATTGGGAATGCATTCGACATCCAGGTGGCGCTTTGGCAGTGCCCTTTACGTCTAAAGGTGAGCTAGTGCTGGTGCAGCAATATCGGTTTGCCGTTCAAGGGCGCTTGCTAGAGTTCCCTGCTGGCACCATTGAGCCTGAGGAGGCACCTGCCGAAACTATCCAACGCGAGATTGAAGAAGAGATTGGTTATCGAGCTAACACCTGGAGATCGTTGGGCAGCTTTCCCCTTGCACCGGGTTATTCCGACGAGTTTATCCATACCTTTCTGGCGACAGACCTAGAGGCGATCGCAGCACCCCCCGAAATGGATGCAGATGAAGACATTGAAGTCATTCACATGGCACCGGAGAAATTTGAGCAAGCTATCCTGAACGGAGAACCTATAGACGCTAAATCGATTGCGAGTTTCTTTATGGCTAAGCCTCATCTTGTAAAGACATCTGCATGAGGGAGAGAAGTTAGTGGGTAGTAGTGGGTAATGGGTAGTGGGCGATAGGAAGGAGAAAGGAGAAAGGAAAAAGGGGGGAGCCGGTAACCGGAGGATGTCATCCGCGTAGCGATGCACCAGAGGGAAAAGGCTGTTCACCATCAATCAAAGTTGAGGAAAGGAAGAGCAGAAGGTCAACATGACCTCCCTAAATAGAAATTCCCCGCCATTTTGGATGCCTCAGAAGAACCGATTGAAGGGTTACTTCGAAGATCGCAAAACGACGGAGAAGCATATAGTAATTTAGCTAAACTGAATAGTCCTTGGAGAATATCTAATAATCCTGATCTAAAAAAGCACAGGTTATCTTTCTAGATAAAGAACTCCTTGAAAGGGGTCTGTCTAGCAATGACGCTAAGCGTTAAGGTCTGTTTCCACAGCATAGGGCAGAGAGGCTATCTCAGCTTTTTGAGTTGGTGAGAAGAAGATGGAAGTCGCTAAGCTTAGCAAGGATAGAACAATTGCGCCCACCATGAAGCCAACAATTTTATCCTGCCCCAACTGAGTTGCTTTATGCAGTTCCAGGGCTTCGACTTTGTCTTTTAA
>JBCBJE010000191.1:0-8018 GCA_038523735.1 Cyanobacteria bacterium J06626_18
ACCGAGCGCTCGGTAATTTGGAGGCGGCTCAACTGCGGTAGAACTTCCAGCACGGTCGCTTCGCCCACAGCATCAGCTAGGGAGAGGGCTGCTAGGGGGCGATCGCTGGGCAGCAAAGCAAGGCGAGTCGTTTCCTGGGCAGTAGGAGCGGGGATGCCATGAATTGATCCAGCATCCATCACCCATCCCCCGTAGGTCGGGTTGTAAGCAACCGTAAAGTAGCCCTCCGGTTCGCCAGCATCAGCGTTGGGAGCTGCTTTACCGAACCCGAGGAACGGTAAATCGAGGTCAGCGGCTTCAACGGCTTCTAGCTGGGGTGTCTGATTCGGCACCTGGGCCGCTGTGATGAGTGCCTGGGTGTGCTTGAACACCTCTCGATAGGTCAATGGGCCAGTGGCTTGTTTCAGCGTTTCATGCATGAAGTAGGAGAAAACGCCGCGTTCTTTGGCGTTGTATTCTTTGGCTGTTTGCACATCGCGGCAGGCGGCTAGTAGGACATGGCGACCTTGGGGTAGGGGGGTGGGGGGAAGGGGTGATGGGGTGATGGAGTGATGGGGTGGTGTTGATCGGTGGTTTGAAGGATGTTGTCCTAGGTGGTAGCTGGTGATGGGACGTGGGCGGTGATCGGGGGCGACATAGCGGATATTCATCTGACGGCTTCCGGATCCTGAATGGCAGCAGTCCAGAATAATCGTAATTTTCGGTCCTTTAGTAGCTACTTCAGCAATGAGGCTCGCCAGTTCTTTATCGGCTAAATCCCAACCATCGGCTAGCCGACTATCCCAGCAGACCAGGGTTTCGTTGAGGCGATCGCTGCCCAAATGCGACAGTTCAGGGGGGGCCGAGGCGCGGGATCCGTGACCGCTATAGGCAAACAAGACCTGATCGCCTGCTTGAGCCTGCCCTAAGTGACCCTGGAAGGTCTGGATCACTTGCTCCCGAGTGGCTTCTTGGTTTTTCAACAGGCATAGCTGCAGGTGCAGGCCAGCCGCCGCGACCTGCTCCCGCAAATAGACAGCCATGGCATCCACATCATTCGTGCAGCCAATGAGGGGGGGAATCGGATCCGGGTACTGATTGATACCCACCAAGAGGGCGTAGAAGGCTGGCATTGCTGGCACACTTAGGCATTTGCCGTCAATTGATTGCAAAGGCAGAATTCGGTATTTGGTATTCGGAGTTCGGAATACTCTGCGACAAGAACACTAGACGTAAAGCGGCTTCTCGGAGAGTAGCTCTACGGAATTCCGAATTTGTTCGCATAAGCCAAATCTTTGCTCCCCTGCTTCCCCGCTCCCCCGGTCTCTCTGCTCCCTGTTCCCCCTGCTCCCTCAGCTCTCCCGTGGAGGAACGTCTTTCTCGGTCCAACCCGGATCGCGATCGCCAAACTTGGCTTGCGACTGTGCCTGCTCCGAGGCAGTCTCCGACGTTGGCTGGGAATCCGTTGACTTCGCACTGGCAGGGCGTTGCTGAGGCGGCACGTCTTTCTCCGTCCAACCCGGATCGCGATCGCCAAACTTGGCTTGCGATTCTGCTTGCGACGGTGTCTCCTTCGCCTTCTTACCTAAATCCTCAGGCTTCTCCGAAGAGGGTTGAGGCTTGTCTGTACTCATAGTTTTGCTCCTTAAGCGAGTTGATGCTCCCTGATTCGCTCAATCCGAGTTTACTGCGACGGCCCCTAGCGCGACCAACGTGCTGCGCTGAGCAGGCGTCAACCCCATGACCCCAGAGATATTCATCCCCTCATAGGGACGTTGAGGCCGTAGCACCTGCACACATTCCCCCGTCGGAAGATGCCATAGGCGGATGGTCTCATCCTCGCTACAGCTGGCCAGCATGTCACCCTTGGGACTAAACGCGACTGCCCAAACCGGACGGGTATGGCCTGCCATCACCTGCCGACAGTCCCCCGTTTCGAGATCCCACAAGCGGACAGTATGGTCATCACCGCCGCTGGTGAGTGCGGTCCCCCCGGGACTGAAGGCCACCGACCGGACCCGATGGGTATGGGCCTGCAGCGTCGCTAAGCAATCGCCCGTTACCCCATCCCAGAGTTTGATGTGGCAATCCCCACTGCCGCTGGCAAGTAAAGGGCGCTGGGGATGAAACGCCACCGCTAAGACCCAATCGGTATGTCCCGTTAACGTCTGCAAACAAACGCCTGATTTCACCTCCCAGAGTTTGAGTGTGTGGTCATCACTGCCGCTGGCCACTCGTGTTCCGGCTGGGTTAAATGCAACGGCCTTAACCCGCTGCGGGTGCCCTGCCAAGGTCTGCAAACATTCTCCTGAGGTCGTATCCCAGAGTCGTACTGTGCAGTCATGGCTACCGCTGACCAATACCGGGGCCACTGGACTAAAGGCCACCGATTGCACCCACCCGCGATGGCCGTGCAGTACGCGCAGGCACTCGCCGGAAGCCGCGTCCCACAGACGAATGGTGTCATCGTCGCTACCGCTGGCAATCTGGCTACCCTCAGCATTAAACGCAACGCAAGAAATGCGGTTGGTATGGCCCGCGAGGCTGCGTAGGCAGTCACCCGTAGCCGCCTGCCAAAGGCGCACCTGCTGATCTTCGCCCCCGCTGGCTAGCGAGGGAATTTTAGGTGAGGCGGCAGCCACCGGGCTGAACGCGATCGACTGCACCCAATTGCTGTAAGCCTTAAATGTTTGTAGACACTGACCAGAGGACACATCCCAGATTTTGACCGTTTGGTCCTGACTGGCACTCACAAGCGATCGCCCATCGGGGCTAAAGGCGGCTAGCCACACGCGCTGGGTATGGCCGAGAAACGTTTGTAGACAGTCACCAGAAGCCGCATCCCACAGCTTGATAGTTTTATCTTCACTGGCGGTCAGAATCTGGGGTCTATCGTCTGAGGAAGCCAGCGAAACGGGGCTGAAGGCCACCGACCACACTTGGCTCTGATAACGGGGCAGGGTTTGCAGGCATTCGCCAGTGGTCAAATCCCATTGCTTGACGGCATTCCCCCCGCTACCGGTCACAAGCGTTTGGCCATCGGCACTCACATCCATTGCCAGCGTCCAGTTCACGGAAATATCCCAGGTGTGGCGGCAATCGCCGCTGGCAAAATTCCACACCCGCACCGTTTGATCTTGACTGCTGCTGACCAGCGTTTGACCATCGGCGGCGAACTTTAAGGCCAAAACGCGATCGCGATGCCCCTTCAGCAAGCGTTGGTACTGGGCGGTCGCGACTTCCCAAACCTGGATTAGCCCCTCATTGTCTCCACTGACGAGGTGTTGGCCATCGGGGCTGAAGGTCACGGTCTGAATCCAGCTCTGGCAGGGCAGCGTCTTGAGACACTGGCCCGTTGCGGCATCCCACAGACGAATCGTTTGATCGCGACTACCACTAGCAATCAGCGCGTGGTCAGGACTGTAGGCCAAACACATAATCCAGGCGGTGTGTCCCTGGCTGGTGAACAATTGCTGGCCTTGGCGAATATCCCAAACCGCGACCTCATTGCTAATCGCCGTTGCCAACTGATGGCCTTGTGGGTGGTAAGCAACCGCTAAAAATCCTCCCAGCGTTTGGGTAAAGACAGAACGGCTGAGATCTGCTCCCGTAAAGTTAGTGTCTGGCAAGTGCAGGTCCGGCAGATACAGTTGCCAAACCGATAAATGGGAAAAATCGTAGCCCGCCAAGTCCAGCTGCCACTCGTGCATGAGGTTAATCAGGTTGCCAGCAGCGTAGCCAGCCTGGGGCGTTACGTGCAGTTTTTTGAGTAGGCGATCGCACCGCTTGCGCACTCGGGCTAAGGTGCCTAACTGCGCCTGAATTTGCCGAGCTAGGGGGGACACAATCACCCGTCGTTGCGTATGACGAATATAGTCTTTGGCATCCGCTTCCATCAGAGCCAGCCGATTCAAAAGGCCCAAGGGCGTGATGGCTGCATCGGCATCGGCCTCAAAAATTGCCCCACAGTGCTCAATCACCTGCTCGGTGATGTACTCCATCACCACAGGCTGTTGCGTAAAGGCATGGCTGTGAGCATCGTGCTCAATTAACGATCGCCGCTGCAGAGCCGTGAGCGCAGCTAACACGGCTTGGCTAGCAACCGCAGGGACCAATTTCTGGCGCAGGGTTGTCAGCGTGATGGGCTCACGGCTAATCGCTAACCACTGCATAATCAGGAGTTCTAAGGTCGAGAGACGATTCACCTGTTGCGACAGAAGGTCGGCAATATCCCCAAAAACAACGGTTTCTTCGGCCAGGAAAGCAGCCACATCGCCGCCAAAGAGATCCCGAATCGTGGCAATGGCGATTTTGAGAGCTAAGGGACTGCCCTCGTAGCGATCGCTGAGCTGCAAGCCCGCCTCCGTCGCCATGCCCTGATCCTGCAGAATGCACTGGACGGCAAATCGCTGCATCCCTTTCAGCTGATAGGAGCGAACGGGTAACTTAGCCCCCTCTTTGTTGCTGAGTCCAATCGGTTTTTCGCGGCTGGTGAGAATCAGACAACTTTGGTGCGTGCTATCGCTCAAGCTGCGTAACAGGTGACCATAGTCCTCATAGCCGGGACGATAGGCCCCTTGAGCCTGCCCCGCTTGGAGGATTGACTCAAAATTATCGAGGATTAACAGGCAGCGACGACTGCGTAAATCCTGTAACAGCGCAGCGATGCTGTCGTCAACGGTTGGGGGCAGTGCCGTGCGTTGCTGATGCGACAGGGTCAAAAGCCAGTCATTCAACACCGTCTGGATGGAGGGCGCATTGCGGAGCGATCGCCACACCACACACTCAAACTCCGGGGCAACCTGCTGCGCGAGTTTCACTGAAAGGGCTGTTTTACCCATCCCCCCCATCCCCAAAAGCGAGACAACGCGGCACTGTTCCTCCAGAACCCACAACTGCAAGGTCTCCAGCTCAGCTTCGCGACCGTAAAATGCCGCCACATCGGGGGCTTCGCCCCAACTCCGCAAGGATTTATGCCCCGATGCCGAAGACTTTAAAGTATCTGCTGTTGAGCCATCGAACGGGGAGTCTGTCGCGGATGTGGATGCCAGGGGCGAATCCGAAGTGACATCAGCCGCAGCCGCCTTCGATTTGGAGGAACGGTTCGCCTCCCAAGTAGTCTCAAACTGGCGGAGATTGCCCTCAAAATCGAAACGCTGGCACCATAAATTCAACACAAAATGCCAGACTTCCGATCCCTGAGTATTGGTTCGATAATCCTCCAAAATACCGACATGATCTTCAAAGCGCTTAATCGCTTCTTTGATGTGCTCCCCTTTCAGGCTGAGACCTGAGGGCTCCAAATCGGTCAGTTCTTCTAAGTATCGAACCTTTGTTCTAACAACTAAGCGCTTCTCGGTCTGCCAGTTGATTTCAATCTGAGGACGGAGGTGTGTGCAGTAGTCGTCGATATCGTCATTCGCGTAGGCCAACAGCACTTCGAGCAATCGCCGTGCGCGTCGATAGGCTTGGGGGCCGTAGTTCGGTCTCGCCATGGGATCGGGGAAGCCCTCAAAATCATCCAGCTCGTTGCAGTGACTTCGCGATAAGTGTCTCCATTTTTACCACTTATTTCCTCGGATGGTGGCTTCGGCAGGGCACGTTCTTACACCGTCACCTTGAGACGAGGGGATTCTCAGGACTGCGTTTTTTTGACTTGCCCTCCATTCGTCCCTTTCTAAGGATCTTCCTCAGTAGAATGAGGAGGTATCGCAAGCATGATTCAGGTCTATGGTCGCGGCTTCTAAGGCATATCCAACCATTCAATTGCTCCAAACGCCAACGTCACAGGCATGGATTGACCAAGCGCTGAGCAATCTGGATACGGTGCTGCTGGATCACTCCCACTGCGAACGGAAAGCTGCAGGCGTCGCGCTCAACTTAATGTGCCGCTATCCTTCCAGCGAAAAGCTAGTGCGATCGCTGACGGCCATTGCCCAAGAAGAACTCAGCCATTTTGAACTGGTGAATCAGTGGCTGGAACGCCGCAAAATTCCCCTACGCCCGCTACCCGCACCACCCTACGGTTCAGGACTGTCCGCTCAAGTACGACGTGAAGAACCCCAACGCATGTTGGATTCCCTGCTGGTTGCGGCGCTGATTGAAGCCCGCAGTCACGAACGACTGGGTCTGCTGGGGACTCATTGTCCGGAGCCTGAGCTAGCCCAGTTCTATCGCAGCTTGATGGCATCGGAAGCACGACACTATGGTGCCTATTGGGTGTTAGCGACGACGTACTTTGAACGGGCGATCGTGGATGCTCGATTGGCGGAGTTGTTTGAGGTTGAGAGTTCTTTGTTAGCAACGCTGCATCGGGAACCCCGGATTCATAGTTAAAAAGTCCTCCGTTGTTCATTAATCATTGATGGGTGGTAGTTCGTAACTAGTATTCAGCAGTTTTAGCGAGGTCCATAACACCTTGATTAATCGGACTTAGTAGAATTAAGCCATTCGCAGTTGATACGTTTCTATGAGATGACTCTGCAACAACTACACCCACAACTTCTTTCACTGTCCATTGAGGAAAAAGCTAGGGCTATTCAAATCCTAGTTGCTAGCCTCAGCGGTCATTGGGTTGGTATCGGCAAGACGCCTGGTGTGATGGGGGGCGATGCCTGTATTCGCCAGACCCGAATTCCAGTTTGGCTGCTAGTGAGTTTACGTCGCCAAGGAGCGACTGAAGCTGACCTGCTTGAGGACTATCCAGGTCTCACTGCCAGTGACTTGACCAATGCTTGGCTTTATTCAGAGGTGTATGCCGATGAAATTGAAACTGCTATGCAGCGACAAGAGGCAGCCTAAGCTTGGCTAAACTCTATGCTGATGAAGGCTTTTCCAGAAAGGTGAGTCTCTTGCTGCGGGACTTAGGGCATGATGTGGTGACTGTCCAGGAAGCTGGACAAGCCAACCAGCGCATTCCAGACGAAGCGGTTTTAGCTTTTGCAATCAGTCAGGAACGTGCTGTATTGACCGTTAACCGAGCAGACTTTATTCGTCTACATAAGCAAAACTCAGACCATGCAGGCATCATTGTCTGCACCGAAGATTTGAGAAGATTTGAATCGTCAACGGCTGTGCGATCGTATTCATGCCACCATTTCAGAAATTAACTCACTCAAGGGAAAACTGATTCGTGTTAATCGCCCTGCTAACTCTTCCTAGATTGAGAAAAAGATAATATATTGAAGCCCTGCCCAGGCTAGCAAAGCACCTTAGGGCTCTATCTGAAGCTGTCTTCTAGTGAGCAATCGCCTAAATCGACCCCACAGTTCTTCCTATCTCCCTGTTCCCTACTCCTTTTTCTCCTCCTTCTTCAGCTTCACCTTCTGATGACAAACCCAGCTGTTATCGGGATTGCGTTGGTAGAACCTTAGCTCCCATTGAACTGGGGCTTGTGGGTCAACGAGGTCGATCGCAAGTGCTTGCAGCGTCTCTATTTGGTCAGTTTGAAAGTCGTAGGCCAGACTAAGGTGCAGCCACTCTTTTAATCGCAACGGAGAACTGCGGGTAGGAGACCTTGCAGTGCAGGCAAAATCAACAATGACTTTTTTCAGCCAATCGGAACTGAGTTCAAGGCCATGCCAGTCGGATCGAAAGGCGAGGTCTTTGACTGCAATCGCGGGATGGGGTTGCGATCGCCTCAGTCGCTTGTAAGAGCGTTCAAGTTTTTGAGCATAGTTGGGAACGGTACTCACGTGTTCCTCAAAAAAACCCGTGAGCGTGCAGTGGGGCATATAGTTATGAGCGCTGTTAGGGCCACACATCAGGCGGCTTTTCTCAAAATAAGTTTCTAGCTGGCTGGCAAGTTCGCCAACCGGGCAGGCATACACAATAAATTTCGGCATAGGTCACGGTGGGAGAATACCCCCAAATAGCGGCAGTGTAGAAGCGCTCTCAGTTGCGCTATGCACTCTGAATTTCAAAGACTATGGGAGAGAAACCACATCCGCTTTGGAAACTGGAGTTTTCTTCAGACAAGAACTCGGGATCTGGATGTAGTCAAGATATAGCCGTCGCCAAGTCCGTTAGGACAAGACGGC
>JBCBJE010000192.1:0-8014 GCA_038523735.1 Cyanobacteria bacterium J06626_18
CAACGGTTTGCTTAGCCTCAAGGGCGTTGGCAACAGTTGCCAACGCTGTCGCAATCTCAGGCTGCATGCCTCGTTCAAAGTGATCGCCCAACATAGCAATCCGTAGCGTATCAATGCCTGCCTCCAACTGGAGTAAGGTGGCTGTAGATGGACGGGGCGTGCAAACCGGATCGCGTGCATCTTCTCCCTGTATGGCGTCAAAAATAGCAGCGATATCGCGGACTGAACGCGTAAATGGCCCAATATGGTCAAGACTCGCGGAAAATAGGTAAGCTCCCGCCCGTGAGAGTCTTCCGTAGGTTGGTTTGAGGCCGTACACGCCACATAGCCCAGCCGGGACGCGGATGGAGCCATTCGTGTCAGATCCCAGGGTGAAAGGGACTAAGTCTGCCGCGACGGCTGCTGCTGATCCCCCTGACGACCCACCCGCCACTCGCTGAGGATCGTGGGGGTTTGGCGTTGTCCCGTAATGCTGGTTGACGGTTACAAAACCGTAGGCATATTCATCCATATTCAGGGCCCCAACCAGGATAGCCCCAGCCTGTTCCAACCGTGCGATCGCCGTGGCATCCTGAGCCGCAGGGGCATTATCTTGATTAATTTTCGATCCTGCTAGTGTGACTTCACCAGCAATATCGAATAGGTTTTTGACCGCAAACGGCACCCCCACCAAAGGTCCCACCGACTGCCCCGCTTGGATTAATTGATCAATTCTCTGGGCTTGCTGTAAGGCCCGATCAGCTGTGATTGTAGTGAAGCAATTGAGGTCGCTATCGCGCGTCTCGATTAAGCCGAGCGTTGCTTCAACGACTGCCTGCGCAGTCGTTGCTTGCTGTTGAACTGCAGCTGCGATCGCTCCCCCATCCACAAAACCAGATATCGCCATACCTTTCCCCCAAATCCCCTTTATCCCATCATCCTAATTCTGGTTCCTTGCGATGGTGAGGGCCGGTTTTGAGCCCAAGAAACGGGATTTCCCGGATATCGGTTGAACCTGCCCCTACGGTTATTTTCTGGTTCTCTGTATGCCCATCCACTCTTCTACGCCCCCTTTCCCCCCAAGCCTCCTCGCTCATTCCCAGCATTTCCTGCAGCAAGGTTCAGCCACAACTAGAATAAATGACGTTAATCTTTATCGCTCGACAGGCCAGTATACTTCTATGCCTACTCTGCAAGACATCGCCGCTTACGCTGAAGACAGTGCTAAGAAGCAAGGAATCCAAAAATATGACCTCTACGGATCTTCAGTCGATGAAACCAGTGTTCAGGTTGATCGAGGCGAGCCGAAACAGGTCAAAGCATCCCAACGTTCGAGCGTGATTGTGCGCGTTTGGAACGAGCAGGGGCGACTGGGGGTGACAACGACCACAGATGTGGATCCTAATGGCATTCACTTGGCGCTGCAAACAGCCTCTGAGGCCAGTGCTTTTGGTGCGACTGAGAATATCCCTGACTTCAGCCCCGAGGCAACTACAGCGACTCCTACTGTCGAGTATGAAACTGTCGCGGCTGCTCCTGTTCAAGATTTGATTGAAACACTGGTAGGCGCTGAAAAAGCTTTATTGGAGGCCCATCCCGCGATCGCTTCGATTCCTTACAATGGGCTAGCGCAACGAGCCATGGATCGGTTCTATCTCAATAGCGCTGGAGCTTTGCGCCGGGAAGATCGCACTTATGCATCACTCTATCTCTACAGTAAGACTGAACAGGAGGGACGCAAACCGCGATCGGCGGGCGCCATGCGCGTTCATCGAGGACTCAGCAACCTGGATGTGCAAGCCTGCATTCAAGAAGCAACAGAGAAAACCATCAGCCATTTGGACTATCAGAAAATCGATTCAGGCCGATATCCTATTGTTTTTTCGGCAGAGGCGTTTTTAAGTCTGCTGAGTGCGTTTTCCAATCTATTCAATGCTCAGAGCATTTTGGACAATCGTAGCCTCTCGACAGCAGATTCTCTGGGTACTCAAGTCGCGTCACCATTACTGACTGTTTATGACGATGCGCTTCACGTAGAGAATATTGGCATCGAAACCTTTGATGGCGAAGGCACCCCTACCCGTCGTCTGCCCATCATTGCAGAGGGCGTTCTGAGTAATTTTTTGCACAGTGCTGGAACAGCTAAACGGATGGGAGCAAAGCCTACGGGACATGCAAGTATTGGCGCTAAGGTGAGTGTTGGGGCTAATTTTTACCACGTTATGCCGGGGCAGGCGTCTGGTGAATCCTTGAGCCTCGATACAGCTGAAAATGTAGTCTTCATTGACGATGTGCAAGCCCTTCATGCAGGAGTCAACGCTCTGCAGGGGTCTTTTTCACTGCCGTTTGATGGCTGGCTAGTTAACCGGGGCGAAAAAGTCAGCATTGAGTCGGCTACGGTAGCGGGCGATTTTCGCGATTTACTGAAGTCAATCCTCCATGTTGAATCGGAACCCGAAATGACTCCAAGCGGTGTTTGTCCACGCATTTGGGTTGAGGGCTTGTCCATTACGGGTGAGGGGTAACACGTCCCCAAGAACCCTGAGATTTCGACACAGATGCAGACGATGAAAATCAGCATGCTAAACCCCAGGGTTCTTTGAGCACTGCCGCGATCGCGATTGCTTTTCCCCAGAACCCTGGATTTAGCACATTGTCCAGTTTTTACGCTACAGTCAAGGTGTCTTAACGAAACCGTTTTTTGCGACGAGCTACGGCTTTGCGCTTGCGTTTCTCTTGTGGCGTTTCAAAATGACGCCGCCGCTTCACTTCAGAAAAAATTCCTGCCTTCGAAACTTGACGCTTAAAGCGACGCAGCGCCGATTCAATCCCTTCGTTTTCACCTACTAAGACCTGAGTCATATCCTACTTAGACAATCAACAACAGAAACTAAAACCACAAGTCTCAAGCATTAAAAAGTGAACAGGTTAGGGAGAACTAGCCTGCTTTAGCTTGAGGTATTTATAATATCAGACACAACAAAACCAAGGCGTTGCCGCCTTCATCATTTAATTACAACATAACACAGGCTGCTTACAGCAGCCACTCCAGCAAAATGCTTACCCGACTTTCCTGGTCATCCGGTGCGTTCTGTGTCTCAATGTCTGTTGCCAGTCGCAGGTTGGGCGTTACCGCATACCCCGCAGAGAAGGTTGTTACCCCAATTTCATCTTCCGTACCAGGCGCTACCCATGTTTGAGTTAACGATAGGTCAGCACCGCCCCCTCGTGAAGGGATCAGAATAACCCGAAAGCCGATATTAAGGCCAGCGCTATCAAAATCAGGTGTCTCGACAGAGCGATACCCGACCACAGGCGCAACGTTGCCATACCAGCCCAACGGCAACAGGTAGTACTGAGCATCAACGCTGAACTGTTCGCGATCGCCCCGAAAATTAGCAGCATACTCAGCACTCACCGTCAGTGGTGTCTGGCCGACAAAAACGTCCTGGATGCCGATATTAATACCGCTGGTGTGGTCAGCGGCAGGAAAGTGAGCATACCCTACCCGCAATCGGGTCCGAAAGGCGGGATCATATTTTATGTCGGCGGCAATATCAGGAATTTCGTCTAGCCAGCGCTGTAAAACAGGACTGTCTTCAATAATTTGAGGATCGAGATCTAAATCAGGTGCAATATCGGGTGCAGTGGCAGGAGGTTCTGTCTGGGCTTGCAAGCTCGGGTTGGGGATGGTGTACGGAGCCAAGTCAATGGCAGTACCCGTTTCAGGTAGCAACGGTGAGGCCAAGAAGAGTGGCGTTATTGCTGGGCCTGGTTGTATAGGTTTTAGGGCAGGTGGGCGATCACATACCTGATCTGACGGCTCTTTGAGGGAACGAGAAGCGATAGGGCAGTCCTTGTTTAGGTTTAGAGTCGTCGAGACAGCGATTGCTGGAGCGGCACACAGGCTGCCAAGACTGCCAAGTATTCCACCAAACAGCAACCAGATTCGCACAGAACGTGTTCTAGCCTTACTGTCTATAGCCCAGTGAGTTTTGATCAAACTAGCTTTACTCCTTTGACTCACTGGCTTTCTTTACTTGCCTAGAGTTCTATCCGCAGAAATTGTTCCTGCCTAGAGATTTATACAGCAAAAAACCCCAGCTGGTGGCTGGGGCATTACTGGAATGAAACTGGGGTTTGGATAATCTATCGAACGATCGCCTGCATCTTAGTTGCATCAATTGGCTTCATAAAGTAAAGTCGGGCCAATTGCCAGCCAATATTGGCAATGTGAGGTAGAC
Organism: Cyanobacteria bacterium J06626_18; assembly: GCA_038523735.1. Classification (GTDB taxonomy): domain Bacteria; phylum Cyanobacteriota; class Cyanobacteriia; order Phormidesmidales; family Phormidesmidaceae; genus SIO1E4. The sequence continues at coordinate 4,224 of JBCBJE010000192.1, forward strand.
GCTTCAGCAGCTTGATTAGCTTGGGTTGGTTCGTTTGGCTGATTTCGGCAATCTTTGAGTTTGCAGCTACGCCAATATCCAGAGCCTTGAAGAACTCAGGATGATCGACATTCAGAATAATCGGGAAGACCCGAGCAGAGGTTTCGTTGGTTTCCCGAATCACCTCGATATCGTAAGTACGAGCATCCAGACCAATCGCCGCGTAAAAATCTTTCCGCTGTAGGTCATTCAAATACATAGTCGCGAAAACCGACAGCAGGAAGAAGCGGCACCAAAGGCGCGCTCGCCAATCATTCAAAAACTGGGGCTGAGACTTCATCAATGCCGCGAAGAAATCGCCGTGGCGGTTCTCATCCTGACACCAGTTCTCAAAGAATCGGAAAATAGGGTAGACGCGATTTTCGGGATGAGACTCAAGATGTCGATAAATCTTGATGTAGCGCCAATAGCCAATCTTTTCCGAAAGGTAAGTGGCATAGAAGATGAACTTCGGTTTGAAGAAGGTGTATTTCTTGCTTTTGGTCAAAAAGCCGAGATCTAGCTGCAGGTTAAAGTCAGACATGGCTTTGTTCAAAAAGCCAGCATGACGTGCTTCATCCCGTGACATTAGGTTGAAGCACTCAGCCAGAACCGGGTTTGTATCTTTAATGCGGCGACCCAGCTCCTTGTACAGTAAGAAGCCAGAGAATTCAGCGGTACAGGACCGCTCCAGGAATTCAACGAACAGCTTGCGAGTTGCACCGTCAATGTGCTCCCAAGACTGCTCAAACTCAGCATCTCTGACGAAGTGATGGCGATTGTAATCAGCGCGGAACTCTTCCAGGATGGCTTGGAGTTCATCTTCGTTGACCGAGATGTCCATTTTGGCCATCTCATCGAAGTCGGTTGTGTAAAAGCGAGGGGTGATAATCGTTTCCTTTGCAGGAACCTTGACCCCGGGTCGCATTTCTTCTAATTCAGGCTTTTTCAGGGAATCTACCATGAGTCCTCTAGTGCAAGCTGAGCTACCGTTCGTGGCAACTATCTGGAAACGACTGCCAACCTTGATAAAGGTTTATGGATTCCCCAGAACTGGCTATAGGTATGCGCTTTGGGGAACGTTGGCAACTGTTTCGTCATTGTTGCACAGTGTATCCACAGTCACGCAACTGATAGCCGCGCAAGCTTCAAGAAACGCAATATATCGTTATCTTTGCAACATTTGAGGAGGGGAGGGGGAGGGGGAGTTCGGAATTCGGAAGGTAGTGGGTGGTGGGTAAGGGGGAAAAGGGGAACGGGAAAGAGGGAAAGGGTTGATTGGGCTTTCTGGGCGATCGCACCCTCCCCGCTTCCGTCAATCCTGGAATCAGGGAGAGTGTTGTGGGTGGGCAATCGCTTACTCCTGCTCAAGTGTCAGGCGGGTCATTGAGCTTATCTCATCCCCGAGTTGTGCTGAGGCTTCGATTTCATAGCGAGTATCATCCGTCAGGACTAGAGGGGCTGGAACTCGGATGCTGAATTCACCGTTAATGTCGGCATTGACGGTGGTATCAACCAGGTTGTCAGAGCCTAGGCTGAGGAATCCACCGGCTACGGATGTTGTGCTGTCTACGGTGATTTCAACCGTTGCATTTGGCTGTGTGCGTCCTACTAGTGTGAACCCGCTGGTTGCGATCGCATCGCCATTGCTATGGCTGGTGAACTCTGGCTGTAGGGGAATAACGTCAGCGACTGCAACATCACTCACCTCAGGTGTGGGCGTCGCAGCTTCACCCACCTCAACATCGGTTACCTCAGATGTACTCGTGCTGGCTGTGATGATAACTGGCTGAGTAGCAGCGGCAAAAATCTTCTGATCGCCCCGCTGTAGCTGCCCCACTGCGATAGTTTCAGTGCTGACGTTGCTAGAGTTGAGGCTGTAGCTGGCAACGTAAACGCCGGAGGAGACTTCGTCTGCCTGCACCTCGCGCACCACGGTTCCGTCTTCGATGAGCAAAACCGCTGCCTGCGCACCGGGGGTGCCGTTGATGGTTGTCAGGAGCGTTGCATCTTGTGCTAAAGGCTCAGTAGCATTGTGGGTCACGCTGTTAATAGTGAGCGCGGGCTGCGGATTTTCGACCGTGAAGGTCCAGCTAGCAACCCGACGCTGCCCTTGGGTGTTGATATACTCAACCTGAATCTGATGCTGTCCTGGACTCAGAGGTTGAGTAGGGCGATAGCTAAAAAAGTTACGGGTGATGGAACTACTGCTGGTGACTTCCTGACCATCCACATAGACTTGAACCGAATCGACATCGATGTCACCACTATCTGTGTCGAACACGCCCGAAATCAGGGCATCAGCCGAAACCTCTTCAGCGTTGACCCCAGGTGTTACATCGACAACGCGTTGGGCGTGAGCCGGACGTGACATCAACCCGGCAATTCCTAGGACACCAACTGTCCCTAAGAGAACTAAAGATTTTTTCACGGCGATCGCTCTCATCATCATCTAATAAATCTTTGATAATCCTTACTGCACTGTATGGAAGCTATCCGGCAACTGTGGACATAACGGCTGCCGACCATACATTCACCAAAAATATCAGATATGAGGTTGAATCCTATCTTCCAGTCGAGAGACATTTGTCTGCCGCTCGATTCGTTGCGGGTAAGGGCACCGCATTTATTGGACGGGCGAGTAAAAAGACCGACATCTATTCCAATGGAGACTGCTCTGCCGAAGCAGCTGACCATTCCCACATAGAACCGGCGTAGTTTTTGGCCGCGAAACCCAGGTTCACCAACACAGAAGCGACCCAGCCGGAGCGAATCCCCCCGGTGCAATACACCACAACGTCCATATCAGGTGTGATGCCCAGCGTCTGAAGCTTGGCAATAATTTCTTGCCGGGGTATGAGTCGGCCATCTTCACCCAAGAGATCTTTGAAATAGAGATGAACCGCACCGGGAATGTGACCACCCCGTTGTTCGCCGTAGGGGGTCTTGCCCTCAAATTCGCGGGGTTCGCGGGTGTCGATGATGACGAGATTTTTACTCCCGAGCTGCGATCGCAAGGCATCTTGCTGAATGTCCCAAGTGGTGTCTCGCTGCACCACAAAATCCCCCAGCGGGCGAGTGGTATTGCGGGTACTTGAGGAAGGCGTTACCCCAGCTTCTGCTAATGCCTGCAAGCCGCCATCGACCAGAACCGCTTGCGGGTGACCCAAAGTCCTTAGCATCCAGACAATACGGCCTTCTTCGCCCCAACCACCGGGCGGATTGCCAAAGACCACAACCGGAATGTTTTGGGAAATCCCTAGTGTCTGCAACTGCTGCGTTAGCTGTGCATCGTCCTCCAGCAACCGACCGCGTGCAACGGCATCACGGGGTGAAAAGTCACGCCAGTTGACGGCGATCGCCCCCGGCATTTTTTTATGGATAAGTCCTTTGCCGCGGGCATCCAACAATGTTGCCCCCTGTTCAATAAGCTGCGCTGCTTCAGACGCACTCACAACCCAACGGTGTTCTAAAGACGCGGCAACTGCAGGCGAGTCGGATATAGGCGAGCTGCCAGTTTGGGGTGCTTTGAGGGCAGAGGCTGGTTGATTGGCGAGCAGACTGTCAGTGCGGTCAGCAGGCGGCTCATCCTTCCACTTGCTGCAAGCCACAATTTGCAGGCACAGGAGTGAAACTAGAAGAAGTGTCAGCTTGTGAAATTCAACAATGGGCATGGGTAGTTTAGATGGCAACAAACAGGATGAAACGCTCTCTGACAAAGGCATTCAGTTTTTTGTAAGACTTAACCGAGCGGCAGCCAACACATTACTGAA
>JBCBJE010000193.1:0-8013 GCA_038523735.1 Cyanobacteria bacterium J06626_18
CGCCAGACGGGGTTCGTGTTTTTGTGACGGTTTACTGGTGCTAGTGGGGGGTGATCCAGGAATTGGGAAATCAACGCTGCTGCTGCAGGTTGCGAATTATCTAGGAACCCATGCCCGGGTGCTATATGTCTGTGCGGAAGAATCGGGTCAGCAGGTCAAACTACGATCGCAGCGCTTGGGCATTGTCACAGACACTGCGATCCAGCCTTCTGCAGCTAAAGCCCCTGCTAAAAAAGCTCCTGCCAACAAGAAATCTGCCCAAGCAACTTCAGCAGAAACTAGCGCTACCACGATTGATCAAAATGCCTCAAATGATCTCTATCTATTACCCGAAATTGACCTTGAAACCATTTTGATGGAGCTAGAGTCGCTGCGTCCTACAGTTGCTGTCATCGATAGTATTCAGGCACTCTACTACAATGCGCTGACCTCAGCACCGGGCTCAGTTTCACAGGTGCGGGAATGCACTTCAGCCTTGATGCAGGTCGCCAAACGAGAAGATATCACCTTGTTTATCGTCGGCCATGTCACCAAAGAAGGCGCGATCGCGGGTCCTAAAGTACTAGAACATTTGGTGGATACGGTGCTGTATTTTGAGGGCGATCGCTTTGCTAGCCATCGCCTATTGCGCTCAGTTAAAAATCGATTTGGGGCAACACATGAATTGGGTGTTTTCGAGATGGTGGATCGAGGTCTTCAGGAAGTCCGCAATCCCTCCAAGCTATTTTTAGGGAATCGCGATGAGGCCGTACCCGGCATTGCCACCATCGTTGCCTGCGAAGGCACTCGTCCCTTAGTTGTCGAACTGCAATCGCTGGTTAGTCCCACAAGCTATAGCTCACCTCGGCGCTCGACAACGGGCATTGAATTCAATCGTCTGCTTCAAATCCTTGCTGTTTTAGAAAAACGGGTCGGTATTCCGTTATCAAAACTGGATGCTTATGTGGCGTCTTCTGGTGGATTGAATGTTGGCGAACCCGCTGCTGATTTGGGCATTGCCATTGCTGTGGCTGCTAGCTTTCGCGATCGCATTGTCGATCCCTACACGGTTATTCTGGGGGAAGTTGGTTTAGGGGGACAGGTACGACCCGTTTCCCAGCTAGAACTCCGACTCAAAGAAGCCGCTAAATTGGGCTTTCAAAGAGCTATTGTGCCCAAAGGCCAGGGCGGAGTTGACACCAGTCTAGATGTTGCCCCTGTCGCTCGTGTCATGGACGCGATCGCACTGGGCCTTGGAGGATCGCCTTAGCACGAAACGAGTGAGTAGTACTAACAGCGACTGCTCACTCGTTTCAGGATCATTCAGACAGAATCCAAAATCATCAATTGTTCAGCTCAAGCCAAAGTCTGAAATTCCACATGGGTACTACTTGGGTTGGACGCTTTCGGTCAGCTCTTTGATCTGTCGTAAAGCTGGCTCGTCGCCCCAAATCTTCAGGGCTTGGGAGGCCAGAAAAAACAACACTGCAACGGCAATTGCCAACTTAGCGTAGGCCCAAAGATTTAGGATGGTTCGATTTGTGTAAACGCGCATGCCCGTATTCCTCGAAGAGACGACAATACGGTGAAAATTGAGACCTAGAATAACCAATAGGCTTAACAAAACGGATTGAAGTCTTACGCTTTGCCAGGTAGATGTCGATAGCTGCCGTGCTTTGCTGATCGTGCTCCGTAGAGTCGCACAATAGAAAGTCTCAATTCACACCGCTAGTGGTAGTTTTCCCTGTCGCTGGGAAAGGCACATTCCCATAAGTTCACTTTACCGAACTTTTACCCACTTGGTCTATTCTTTGAACAACTTTTATCCGTCTTTTATGTAGCTGGTCTAGCATCCGTGAAGTCTTTATTCAAACCTTAGTTGGCTTACAAACCATCCATCAAACTGACGAAAATGACTGCGTTGTTGCCGACAGTGACGTTGAATTTTCTAAGGGGAAGATCGAGGGTTGTTGTTTTGTGACAGCTCCATGAACAAACTGACCGATTTCGAGCCGATGATGGGTTCCGGTACGGGCATGAAGTATCTGCCCAGTTACCGTGGTGAGGGTATATCGATACTCGCGACCTAAAAACTGGCGATCGCGGACGACTAATGCTCCTGTGGAATCAGGATGCAGTGCTAAGTCTTCCTGGCGAATCATGACTTCGGCAACGGTCGTTGTATCTTCAGGGTTGGCTGTAAAACTGCCTAAAAGCGTCTGCCAGATATTACCTTGGCGTTCTGCCGGTAAGAAATTAGCTTGGGTCACAAAGTCCGCGACAAATCGCGATCGCGGCTGACTGTAAATTTCCTCCGGAGTGCCGATTTGCTCAATCTGCCCCTGTCGCATCACAGCGAGGCTATCGGAAATAGATAAGGCTTCTTCCTGATCGTGGGTTACAAAAACGCCCGACGTCCCCACACTTTTGAGAATATCGCGGACTTCCTGACGGAGGTAAAGACGCACCTGGACGTCTAGATTGCTGAAGGGTTCATCCAGCAGAATGAGGGAAGGTCGGGGCGCAATCGCCCGTGCCAACGCGACTCGCTGCTGCTGCCCACCTGAAAGTTCATGGGGAAAACGCTTCTCAAACCCAGTCAGGCCAACGAGGGCGATCGCCCGCTGCGCTTCTTCCCGCACCGATCCTGTCGCTAGTTTCCGTGATTGAGCTACGGACTTGAGGCCAAAGGTTACGTTATCCATCACCGAGAGATGGGGGAAAAGGGCATAGTCTTGAAACACCACACCCACATCTCGACGCTCAGGCGGTACCAACTTCCCTTTTCCATAGACCACCCTTTCAGCGAGTTCAATCGATCCTGCATCGGGGGGCTCAAATCCAGCAATCAGGCGCAGTAATGTTGTCTTCCCGCACCCCGATGGCCCCAAGAGTCCCAACAGGTCGCCCCTTTGCAAGTCCAGGCTGACATCTCCTACAGCAGGGTGGGTTTGACCCTTAAATTGCTTACGAAGCGAGTTCAAGCGGAGAATGACTGACGGCGGATTGGGCATAACTCAGGGCAGCGGAGGCGATCGTCTATTGAAAATGAAAATCAATAACTCCTACAATACACCATTACTCCCCTGCAGACATCTAGCCAGCCAAGGATTCCATCGGTACGGCTAAAGCTCCAACACGTGATTGGTAGATTCAAACCCGTCTTCAAAATTGAGGCTACTCTTCAAAAACGAGAGGCCAAAGGTCAGATATTTGAACCTGCCACCCCGGCAACAAGTCTGGCAGCGTCAGAATATCATCATCTCCCAATCGGGTGGGCTCTTCACCTGAGCGGTATACCTCCACCCATCGCTGTTCTGGATGAACCAGAATACCCACCTGCGTTCCCTGATTTAAAAATTCTCGGATTTTGTCTTTCAGCTTCTTGAGGCTGTCTGTAGGTGACTTTACCTCTATCATTAGGTCTGGTGCCAGTTCCGCAAAACTCCGGGGGCTTCGCCGCAGCCGCTCTGCCTTCACAAAGGATACGTCTGGTGCGCGAGTATCTGAGTTTGGTAAGTTGAACCCAGCACCAGCGCCTGTAATTCGCCCCAAACTTCGAGGCCGAACCCAATTGCGGAGTTGAGCGCTAAATTCAGAGGCGACTTCATCCGATTCATACCCAGATGGACTCATTACAGAGATCTCTCCATCTATCAGCTCAATCCGATAATCATCACTGAGGCGACGTTGCACATCTTCTAAATCTTTCGTCGTCAGAGCCATGACAACCTCCTCAGGTGAAGTAGTTGACGCAGAGTCGGATACCTCTATCTTAATTGCTGCTGCTTCTGTCCTTTCCGAATTCTGAACTCCGAATTCGTCACCCCTTTCCCCTTTCCCCCGATAACACCTCCCTGTCCCCGCCACACAGCACCAGTCGCGATCGCAAATCGCAGCACTCTGGTTTGGGGATCAACATCGCCAGATAGAATAAGCAGGATCTACTCCCTGCATCCCCTGGAAAAAAGCTATGCCGCGCCGCAATGACTTGCAGAAAATTCTCCTCATTGGATCTGGACCAATCGTCATTGGTCAGGCCTGCGAATTTGATTATTCGGGTACTCAAGCTTGCAAAGCGTTGCGGGAAGAGGGGTACGAAGTGGTGTTGGTGAATTCCAATCCAGCCACAATCATGACCGACCCAGAAACAGCGGATCGCACTTACATTGAACCGCTGACACCAGAGCTTTTAACTCGCGTAATTGAGCAAGAACAACCCGACGCGCTCTTGCCCACAATGGGGGGACAAACGGCGCTCAACCTGGCTGTCGATTTGTCCAAAAATGGGGTGCTGAAGCAGCATGGTGTCGAGCTGATTGGAGCCAAACTGGAAGCCATTGAAAAAGCAGAGGACCGCAAGCTTTTCAAGGAAGCGATGGGGCGCATTGGCTTGGCGGTCTGTCCGTCTGGTTTGGCCGAAACGCTGGCAGAAGCAAGAGAAGTTGCTGCCGCGATCAACACATTTCCGCTGATTATTCGTCCCGCCTTCACGTTAGGCGGAGCCGGTGGTGGTATTGCCTACAACCAGGAAGAGCTAGAAAGTATTGCGCAGCTCGGTTTGGATGCAAGCCCTGTGTCGCAAATTTTGATTGAGCAGTCGTTACTAGGGTGGAAAGAGTACGAGCAGGAGGTAATGCGTGATCTTGCCGATAATGTGGTGATTATTTGCTCCATCGAAAACGTGGATCCGATGGGCATTCATACTGGCGATTCCATTACCGTAGCGCCTGCCCAAACTCTGACAGATAAGGAATATCAGCGCCTCCGCGATGCCTCTATCCGCATTATTCGCGAAATTGGCGTGGAAACGGGGGGATCAAACATTCAGTTTGCGGTGAATCCCGTAGATGGGGAGTTCATCGTGATTGAAATGAATCCTCGGGTATCGCGCAGTTCGGCTCTAGCATCCAAAGCGACAGGATTTCCCATTGCTAAATTTGCAGCCAAGCTGGCAATCGGCTACACCTTGGACGAAATTTCCAACGACATCACGAAGAAAACGCCAGCCAGTTTTGAGCCCACAATTGACTATGTAGTGACAAAAATACCGCGCTTTGCCTTTGAGAAATTTCCTGGTACCGAACCTGTTTTGACGACTCAAATGAAGTCGGTGGGTGAGGCTATGGCGATTGGTCGTACTTTCCAAGAGTCTTTTCAAAAGGCGTTGCGATCGCTCGAAACCGGTCGGGCTGGCTGGGGTTGCGATCGCAAAGAAACCCTGCCGACCCTTTCTAATGTTCGCGCCCAGCTCCGGACTCCCAGCCCGACTCGTATCTTTGCCGTCCACCACGCGATGCAGTTGGGCATTGAGCTAACCGAAATCTATGAGCTGACGGGGATCGACCCCTGGTTTCTACACAAGTTTGCCGAACTATTGAAAACCGAGAAATGGCTGAAGCGAACGTCCCTGGATACCATTACGCCGGAGCAGATGTATGCCGTCAAGCAGCAGGGTTTTAGCGATCGCCAAATTGCCTTTGCAAACGGCGTGACCGAGGATGAGGTGCGTCAGGTACGCCAATCCTTAGGCATTCGACCTGTCTACAAAACTGTCGACACCTGCGCGGCTGAATTTGAAGCCTACACCCCCTATTACTACTCCACCTATGAACCAGATACCGAGGTGCTGCCCAGCGATCGCCGCAAAGTCATGATCTTGGGCGGTGGCCCTAATCGCATCGGTCAGGGCATTGAGTTTGACTACTGCTGCTGCCATGCTTCCTTTGCCCTGCAGGCGGACGACTTTGAAACCATCATGGTGAACTCAAATCCCGAAACCGTCTCGACGGACTATGACACCAGCGATCGCCTGTACTTTGAGCCGCTCACTAAAGAAGACGTCCTCAATATCATCGAGGCGGAACAGCCCGCAGGCATTATTATTCAGTTCGGCGGCCAAACCCCCCTCAAGCTAGCGGTACCGCTGCAGGATTATTTGGCAAAGCAGGAAGATGACACAACCCAGATCTGGGGCACTTCCCCCGACTCAATTGATACTGCGGAAGACCGCGAACGTTTCGAACGCATTCTCCATGAATTGGACATCGTACAGCCTGCTAACGGTATCGCCCGCAGTACTGATGAAGCTCTGGATATCGCCCGTCAGATCGACTATCCCGTCGTTGTTCGTCCCAGCTATGTTCTCGGCGGTCGTGCCATGGAGATTGTGTATTCCGATCGCGAGCTTGATCACTACATGACCTACGCTGTGCAGGTAGAGCCCGATCACCCCATCCTGATCGACAAGTTTCTAGAAGACGCGATCGAAGTGGATGTGGATGCGATCGCTGATGCAACGGGTACTGTCGTCATCGGCGGCATTATGGAGCACATTGAACAGGCTGGGATCCACTCGGGGGATTCCGCTTGCTCCATTCCCACCATTACATTGCCCGAGTCCTCCCTGGCAACGATTCGGGACTGGACGGTGAAGCTGGCCCAGCGTCTCAAAGTTGTCGGCCTGATGAACATTCAGTTTGCCGTTAAAGATGAGCAGGTCTACATCCTGGAGGCAAATCCGCGAGCCTCTCGTACCGTGCCCTTCGTCTCTAAGGCAACGGGTTTATCCCTAGCAAAGCTAGCTGTACAAGTCATGGCAGGTAAAACCCTGGCGCAGCTAGGCATCACTAAAGAAATTATTCCGCCCTATATCTCGGTTAAAGAAGCTGTCTTACCGTTTGAACGTTTCCCAGGCACAGATACCATTCTAGGACCCGAAATGCGGTCTACTGGCGAAGTCATGGGGATTGACAATGATTTTGGCAAAGCCTTTGCGAAGGCAGAACTCGGAGCTAACCAACGTTTACCTCAGACAGGGACTGTCTTCATCTCGATGAACGATCGCGATAAAGAAGCAGTTGTCCCGGTTGCCCGCGAGTTAGCCGATCTGGGCTTTAAGCTCGTGGCTACAGCAGGTACCTGCGATGTCTTGAAGCAGCATGGTCTCACTGTCGATTTGGTGCTCAAAATTCACGAAGGTCGCCCCCATGTCGTCGACCTTATCAAAAACGGCCAGATTCAACTGATTCTGAATACACCCGTAGGCGACAAAGCCCAACAAGACGATCGCACCATTCGCCGCACCGCCCTTTCCTACAAAATCCCGACTATCACCACCATTGCCGCTGCCTGCGCCACGGCTGCCGCCATTCAGTCCCTGCAGAAAGAACCCCTAGCGGTGAGGGCGTTGCAGGATTATTTGGGGAGTTAGGTTAGTGGAAGAGGGTGGAAGGGAAGGGAGTGGAAGGGGAAAGGAAAAAGGGTCGTGGGGGGGAGTAAAATCCTTTAAGGGTGAGGCATTTGGTCTGCATTCTTGCCATCTGTCGAGACTCTACGCTCCAAATGCCTCGCCCAACCCCACCAACCATCAACCACCAACGTAGGGCTATGCCCTTCCCGTAGGATAGAACCAAAAACTAAGAACCAGCTATCACCCTCAACCCTCTACTCCTCCATTCCCTACACGTTGATCTCCTTAGGGTGAGAACTTTTTTCAACAACCCATAAGTTGTCGAGGTCACGTAGGTAAAAGACACCGAAACAAGCGGCTAACATTGGCCACGCGGCAAAAAAGAGCAGATTAGGAGTTGTGAAGGGATCAAGGTAACGAGCAAAGGATGCGAGCGTGGAAACTGTGTGCATGAGCAACACAGCGCCATAGGTCCAAGTTTTCTTAATTCCAGCAACAAACCCCAACACGATCAAAAGCTGGATTGCCCCAATCACATAAACGATGGCTGTTCCTAGACCGGGAATAAAATAAAAGGTCTCAAATACCGCCCTAGCGTGGTCGGGTGCGAGGAACTTGTCCAGGCTCCACATCAGCATGACGATGAAGATCCCCAGACGGAGTAACAGCAATACCAAAGGCACACGGCCACTTGCATTACCAGCATTCAACATGGTGAACTTCCCAAATGTGTCGGCTATTTCAGCGTTGCGTATACACCTGAGGAAATGCTGAGAATATTCATCTGCCCTACGGTCTATCTCTGAAGCCTCTGTATTATCGAACAAAATTTGCTTGATTAG
>JBCBJE010000194.1:0-8005 GCA_038523735.1 Cyanobacteria bacterium J06626_18
CTCAGAAAAGTCGTTTTTATCTTGCAGCAAGCCGATCTGCTTAAAGAGGATGAGCTGAGTGAGAATATTGCTGAAGTCAAAAAACTAGCTGAGCGTAAGGGTATTAAAGCTCCTGTCGTGTTTGCAGCTTCAGCTGAATTAGAACTTAGGGGTGAAGTTGAAAGTAGTGGTTTCATCCGAATTAGAAACTACATTAAAGATCTTGTGACCACTCAAGAGGCCTACAAACTGAAGCTCCGAAACGTCACGAACACAGTTGGCATCATTATTGAAGAGCTGGGTAAAGATATTGAAATCCTCAAGCAGCGGCTAGAGACTGACAAACAGGCTGTAAAGCTAGTTAAAACCAGATTTGAACGGGGTCGGAGCCAATCAGCGAATGAAGTTGAAATCACCGTCAATCGCATCGCTGATCGGTACGATGCTATTTCCAGCTCTATTAAAGAGGAGTTTCGTCGTGAACTTTCCTTTCTTTCAGTCGTCAAAGGAACGTTCACACTAAGCCTGAAACGAAGGCTAGAAGGCTTTTCAGAACGCTGTACAGCTGAATTGCGTTCTGAAATCGAGGAGATCTCGCAAGAAAGAGCCTCCCACATCTTGGATGGAATCCGCCAATTTGGTGAAGAGCTTAAGCAAGATTTGGACCGGATCCCAGCGCATCAAATCGAACGGGGAAGATTCCACATCAAAGTACTCGAGCGTCGTCAAGAAATGCTCGAAAATATTAAGCGTAAAATTGAGGTTTTCTTTGCTGGCGATGGGCTAGTCGAATCCCTCGATGCGGGTGTTGAGGGGGCTGCGCTTGGGGCTGGCGGGGCTTTCGCAGCGGTTTCAGTCGTGGTCGCACAGATCATTGAGTTAGTGGTGGCCAACTTTGCTCTGGCCGCCTTTGAAGTTGCCTTTGCAGGCATTGGCATAGTGCTCTTCGCAATCGGCTTTGCCTGGCGACGTCACAGCATTGTCAGAACGTTTGAGCAAGCGCTCGATAGCGGCAAAAGCAAGCTCGAAAGTGATGTGAATCAGCGACTGAATGAGAAGCTGAATCTTATTTACGATGACCTAGAACGGGAATGCTCCCGGTTCTACGATGATGTCGCCCAAGAGGAAGCGGAAATTGCCCCTCTGATAGAGACCTATGAGGCAATTCAGGCTGACTCCGAGCAGCTTTTTGCCAAAGTCCCCAGGCTGTTGAGCTAAGCTTTCTTAGTCGGTAAAGTAAAAGATGATAAAGACAGTTTGCTAGCGATCGCCATGGAACCCAACACCCCAGCGTCTCAAACCAACGCTCCACTGACAAATTTGCCCCAGGCGAAGCCAACCCGGTTAACGACCCAGAGGCTTTCGAGCCTGCTGTTGAGACTTCGCCATCCTTTGGCTGGAACAGCTACGCCGAGCGCATCAACGGTCGCTTCGCCATGGTTGGATTTGTGGCTTTATTGGTCCTAGAGCTATTTACCCACCAAGACTTTTTTACCTGGTTAGGTTTTTAGCGCACAGTGAGGCTGTAACTTCCCTGGTCAGCCGTTGAGTAGCCATTCACAATAATGCGGTAAACTCCGCTAATCGGTAGGGTTGTCGTGATTTGCGAGTTTGTCGTGTTAGCGTCGATGTCGTCGTTGTCAGCCAACACTTGACCAGAGCTATCGACCAGCACAAGGTAAGTATCAAATTCTTGACTTTCCACAGAGATAGTCACTAGCTGTCCAGCCTGACCTTCGAACGTGTACAGGTCAAACAAGGTATTATCAGGGGCAATTTCGTCGCCTGGTGCCAGCTGTCCCGTCTGTTGCAAGATGAAGTCGCCTGTTGGGCCGGGCGCTGTCTCTGTCGGGTTGCTTCCCTGAGCCGTATTGCTGCCACCCAAGTCATTCAGACTCAAGTCGTATTGCCCCTGCTCGCCTTCAGCAAAGGAATTAGCGATGATGATGTAGGAGCCGTCTGCAGGCAGTGTCGTCTCTAGGCGGGCATTGAAGTCGCCAGCACTGTCGTCATCTTCCAGATAGAGGGCATCATCATCTAGGCTCAGCAGAATGAGATAAGAGTCCACATCGCGACTATTCATCTCAATGGCAACTTGCTGCCCTTGTCGCCCTTCAAATACGTAAGCATTGAAATAGCTGCCGTCGGGCAGAACATCACTCTCATTCCCTAGCAGCCCCGTCACCGTATTGTTCAGGGTAATGCTTTCCGGTTCACGAGCACCCCGAAAACCTGCTGCGCTAGCAGTTGTGGAAGCTGTGCCATTCTGTACGGCTGTCAAAAAGGGCTGAACCTCGCCAATGGGAATAGCAAAGCCAATACCGATGCTGCCACCGCTGCGCCCCGTTGTAAAAATCGACGTATTTACCCCAATCAGGCGCGCGCTGCTGTCGAGCAAAGGGCCACCAGAATTCCCAGGGTTAATAGCAGCGTCTGTTTGGATTAGGTCTCGTTCAGGATCGATCCGGCTAACAATGCCAACTGTCAAGGTTCCTTCGAGACCAAATGGATTGCCGATCGCAAAGGCCCGTTGCCCCACTTGCACTGTCTCAGGGGGAGCGATCTCGATGCTGGGTAGCCCCGTCGGATTATCGCGCAGCTGAATGGCCGCTAGATCGACGCGATCGTCTGCATACCCAACCACATCGCCGGTAAATTCACGTCCATCCGCTAAACGAACACGAACTTCAGACGCGCTGCCGACCACGTGAGCATTGGTCAAAATTAATCCAGTTGGAGTCACAAGGCTACCGCTTCCCGCTCCGTCGCCCGCATCAATCGCCACTACTGCTGGACTTGCTGTTTGATAGACCTGGATATTGGTGGACTCATCCACATTTTGAGCGAGCGCTGCGATCGGTCCAAACGGACGAGGGATAGCTGAGGAATCGGGGGAGCTAGGCGACAGGCCACCCATGAGGGTTAGCCCTACCGTCGTTCCCAGTACACGGGTTCCTGAGCGAATCAAACGAGACCACTGATTTTGCATCGTTTCTTGAAGAGCTTTGAATTGTCTTGCTAGCAGGCACTGAACGACAGCACCCTGATCCATTGTGCGCGTGTTGCATGAGGATCAGCTGAAAGCAGAAAGCGGTAGATATCTCTATTTTGTACAAAATAATCTCCTGACTCAGTAAAGTTTCTGACATCAGGAGATTTCTTTACGCAGAAAGCCACTCTGCTTTATGGCTTGTTAGGGAGTTCAGGTGCCTGCAAATTCGGGAACAACGCTAACGGATGAACGCCTTCTGAGGTTGCAAATGCCCGTGTTCTGAGATTATCTGTCAGCGCTAGTGTCGTGGCATCGTAAATTTGGGTCAGCAGCTTGGGATAAAGTCCAAAGCCAATAATCGGCACTAAGAGGCAGGCAATGATGAACACCTCACGCGGCTCGGCATCCACTAACACCTCATGCTCGACAAGGTCTTTGTTCTCTGGTCCATAGAAAATCTCCCGCAGCATTGTCAGCAGGTAAATGGGGGTCAGGATAACCCCGACTGCCATCAAAATGACCGTGATCAGCTTGAACGAGAAGGAATAGGCATCACTGGTTGCAAAGCCAACGAACACCATCAGCTCAGCAACAAAACCACTCATACCTGGTAAGGCTAAGGAGGCCAGAGAGCAAGTTGTGAACATTGCGAAGATCTTCGGCATTTTCTTACCAACGCCGCCCATTTCATTGAGGATAAGGGTGTGGGTGCGATCGTAGGTGGCCCCCACCAAGAAAAATAGGCTAGCCCCAATGAGGCCATGGGAGACCATTTGCAGCACAGCACCGCTGAGCCCCAGATTTGTAAAAGATGCCATCCCAATAATTACAAAGCCCATGTGTGAAATTGAGGAATAGGCAATCTTACGCTTCAGATTTCGCTGGGCAAAGGACGTCAGGGCAGCATAGATGATGTTGATAATGCCAAAGATAATCAGAATCGGTGCGAACACCGCGTGGGCATCGGGCAACATCCCTACATTCATGCGGATTAGAGCATAGCCCCCCATTTTCAGCAAAATACCGGCCAGCAGCATGTGCACAGGGGCAGTCGCTTCGCCATGGGCGTCTGGCAACCAGGTATGAAGAGGAAAGATGGGTAACTTGACCGCATAGGCGATCAGAAATGCTGCGTACATGAAGAGCTGAAACTTGGTGGTGTAGCCTTTGGCAGCTAGGGCACTCATGTCAAACGTGACCGTGTCGCCATAGAAAGCCATTGCTAAAGCCGCAACCAAAATGAAGAGAGAGCCACCTGCCGTGTAAAGGATGAACTTAGTTGCCGCATAGAGACGCTTCTTGCCGCCCCAGATGGAAAGTAGCAGATAGACCGGAATTAGCTCTAGCTCCCACATAAAGAAGAACAGCAACATGTCTTGCACGGCGAAGACACCCAGCTGACCGCTGTACATCGCCAGCATCAGAAAGTAAAAGAGCTTCGGCTTCAGTGTGACCGGCCAGGAAGCGAGAATCGCCAGGGTTGTGATGAAACCTGTCAGCAAGATCAGCGGCATTGAAAGGCCATCGGCTCCTACTGACCACTTCAGGTCTAGCTGCGACACCCAGGTGTAGCTTTCAGTCAGCTGTAATCCCGAACCACTAAAGTCGTAATTCAGATAAAACGCCGCAACGAGTAGAACAAAGTCAACGAGACCGACTGTCAGGGCATACCAACGAACCGTGCGTCCATCCTTGTCTGGAATGAAGGGGATGAACAGAGCTGCGGTAATCGGCAGCAGTATTGTGGTCGTCAACCAGGGAAATTGAGCCAGTTCCATAGGAGAAATGTAATAGCTGTTTGAAAAAGAGCTTCTTGATAAGGGAGCCAAGAAAGCCAACCCGGACAAGACCCTGCTTTTCTATAACTGACTGTAGGGGCAGATCTCCGGAGCAGGGGCAAATCGCAATAAGTTTTTAAGCTGATAGAGAAATTGCATCGGGCGATACCTTGATTTGTACCAGTGCAGTCCGGCTTAAGGCTCTAACCAAGGCAGGCATATCCTGCTTAAATCAACGCTTAAGAGTGCAATGTTGCATGGTCACTTCTGGAAACACTATCCAAAACTGGTCTTAAGGCGTTCTAGGAGGTTAAAACATGCCTTATCGTTTAATGCCGCCAACTAGGGTGGTACTGATATCGGGTTTAGTCGGGATAGCGGCAGCTGTTGGGTTCTACTTTAAAGGCTCCCTGAGTAACAGCGGCTTGTGGGCGATCGCCCAAGAACCCGATCCATCACAAGTTACTCCTACCGATTTGATGCCTTTACCCACATGGTTCGAGGCCGGCAGTCACCCGCAGGACTATGAGATGGGGGCTGACCGCCGCATTGCCTATAGTAGTGACGCGAGTGGTACGATTAGGGCTCGCGCGACCCAGACAGAAGGCTTCGGAACACTGATGCAAATCTTCGATGCAGCTGAGTATCAAGGACAGCGACTCCGCCTGCGCGGCTATGTTAAGGCCGAAGCCGTCGAAGAGTGGGCTGGCTTGTGGATGCGGGTAGACGGTGCTGGCGGCCAGATTTTGAGCTTTGACAACATGCAAAATCGGTCGGTTACAGGTATGACTCCCTGGATTCAGTATTCGGTAGTGCTTGATGCTCCTGTGGCGAGCGATCGCATCGCTTTTGGCGTTCTCCTGGCGGGTGCCGGTCGGGTTTGGTGTGACCAGTTTCAATTTGCAACTGTCGGGCTGGAGACGCCTGTTACGGCACTTACAGCGGATAACCAAATTCCAGCTGAGCCCAGCAATTTAGACTTTGAGCAAGGCAGCAATGAGTAGTAGCAGGGGCGCGGGTCCACTTTGTTGAGCAAACCCGCACCGTAATCCGTTTGCTTTTTAGGTGACCCCGGAGAGTAGAACCAGTCCTAGCACTGCCCCGAATACAATCAGAGCATAGAACTGGGCTCGACCGTTTTCGAGGTACTTTAAGCCTTCACCCGTAATTAGAGTGACAAAGCCTGCTAAGTTGACGATGCCATCCACGATGCGAATGTCAATCTCCAGTACCTGCTTAGCCAGATTACGGCAACCTTTAACAAAAACGGCATCGTAAATTTCGTCGATGTACCACTTATTCTTCGAGATTTGGTAAAGCGGCTTGATGCTCTTGGCGATCGCAGCCGGGTCAATCTTGTAAGTGCGATACATCAAGATAGCCAACGTGATACCAATCAAGCCAATTCCGACAGAAGAGCCACCCATGACTAGAAACTCTGTCCAGTCGAAGGTTTCCAGAGCTTCGGACAGAGGTGCGATCGCCTCTAGTTCTTCTCCAGGTGGGTGAATAAACGCCTCGAAGTAGTTTGCGAAAGGAGTACCCACCAAACCAATCAGCGCGGACGGAATGGCCAGCGCTACCAGTGGAAACGTCATCGCAAAGGGTGATTCGTGCGGCGTTTCGCTGTGATGATGGTCATGGTCATCATGGGCCTCTGCTTCTAGGGTCAGCTCTTGAGGATTCATAGCTCCCGGTCCTAAGGAAGCTCCCATCCCCATCAGCTGCTCTCGCTTAAGCTGGGTTTGGATTTCCTTATCTGTCCCTTTGAATTCACCCTCAAAGGTAGAGAAGTACATTCGGAACATGTAGAAAGCCGTGATCCCAGCGGTTAACCAACCAATACCCCAGAGAATGGGACTCGCTTCAAACGTAGAGCCTAGGATTTCATCCTTAGACCAAAAACCAGCAAAGGGTGGGATTCCACAGATGGCTAGCGTGCCCACCAAGAAAGTAGCAGCGGTGACGGGCATATATTTCCGTAAACCACCCATCAGGCGCATGTCCTGAGCCAGCACTGGATCATGGCCAACGACTTCTTCCATACCGTGGATAACAGAACCCGACCCTAAGAACAACATCGCCTTGAAGTAAGCGTGGGTCATTAGGTGGAACAGACCGGCACCGTAGGCTCCGACGCCCATGGCCATCACCATGTAACCCAACTGCGACATCGTTGAGTAGGCTAATCCCTTCTTGATATCGTTCTGCGTAATGGCAATGCTAGCCCCCATGAAGGCTGTAAAAGCTCCGGTCCAGGCCACCACGTTCATAACCGTGGGCAGTTCCTCGAACACCGGAAACATGCGGGCAACCAGGAAAACACCTGCTGCCACCATCGTTGCGGCGTGAATAAGGGCAGAAATCGGCGTCGGGCCTTCCATAGCATCGGGTAGCCAAACATGAAGCGGAAACTGAGCCGACTTTGCTACCGGTCCTAAGAAAACCAGAATTGCAAAAATACTTACCAGACCGGCAGTCAAACTTCCTGTCTCAACCAGTTCTGTAAGGCGGTAGCCCATTACATCGAACTCAAAGCTACCTGTAGCCCAGAAGATGGCTAGCATCCCTAGCAGCAGCCCGAAGTCACCGACTCGGTTCGTGATAAATGCTTTTTGGCAGGCATCGGCTGCGCCCTGGCGACCATACCAAAACCCGATCAGCAGGTAGGAGCACATTCCTACCAGCTCCCAGAAAACATAGATCTGCAGCAAGTTAGGGCTAATGACCAGGCCTAACATTGAAGAACTAAACAGACTCAGGTATGCGTAGAAGCGAACATACCCTGGGTCATGTGCCATATACCCATCGGTGTAAACCATGACCAAGAAGGCAACCGTCGTCACGATTACCAGCATCAGCGATGCTAGATGGTCGATGGTGTAGCCCATCGTTAAGCGAAAGTCGCCGGCGGAGGCCCACTCGATGGTGCGTGTATATGCATCGTGTCCTTGTAGCTGGCTAAAGAACAGCAGAAAGGACAACACCATAGCTGCCCCTGTCAATGACACGATGAAGACAGCAGAAGGACGCCGCAGCGTGCTTGTAGTTTGGCTGTAGCTAATCAAACCTGTCCCTACAATTGCGGCCCCAACCAAGGGTAGGACCGGCACTAGCCAGGCGTATTCGTAAATTGCCTCGATTGATTCCATGCTTTTTATGCCCACTCCACTGTGTCAGCAACAGGCTGGCAAAACCGCCTACATTTTGACACAAGCCTGGACCTGGAATTTCATCCAGAAGTCAGACTTCTGTC
>JBCBJE010000195.1:0-8003 GCA_038523735.1 Cyanobacteria bacterium J06626_18
CTGGACTCTCTAAATTATCGCTACAAAAGCGCTCTATAAAAGCCATATAGAAAAGGCATTAGAGATGCATTCATTTGTGGCTGTGTTTGGCGTTAATCTTTTAAATTCTTTGATTTGAGAACTACGCAAAGCCCCAAAGCCTTTCTCTGAAATCGCTTTGGGGCCTCAACGGATTTTGATGGGAGGGGGTGTCACTCTTCTGGGGGAGCTTCTGCAGGGGCTTCTGCAGGAGCTTCCGGAGCAACCCCTTCTGCACCTGCTCCACAGTAGTCATTCACCTGGGTGATGATTGAGGATTCTTGAAGCGAGAGTTCCTGAATTACTTGGACCGCCTGTAAGGTTTGCTGCTGCGATTCTTCGATCTTGGCGGGTAGATCAGCTTCAGCTTCCACCTGTTGGACAATTACCATGGCATCGCTGGCTTGGTTCAGGGCACTGCCGAACCCTTCCACCATTTCGGTGTAGCGATCGCGATAAGTGACGAGTTCCTCGTCACTCAGCTCAGTTCCTTCGAGCTCAACAACCAATCCTTCTAAGTCAGTAACAACTTCGTTAACTGCAACGACATACTCGTCAGCCGCTGACTTGATATCGTCCAGGCTTTCGACCCTGGCAGCATTTTCGCTGAAAGATTGAATATTACTCTCAAACTCAGGCATAAACCCCTGAGCCTTGTTGACTACTTCCGCTAAACGATTGCACTGAGACACCTTAGATTCACCACAGCTCGACAGCAGTAAGGCGATCGCAGTGCCTGCGGAAACCACCCGAAGGCGGCGGCAAAATGTCAGCATGAAATCTCTCCTTGCTAAAGATGTGTCCATGCCCTGTACACATGACTTGAGACATCATACTTCTGGAATGTGAAAGCGTGTCCCTGTTGTCCGCCCGTTTCTCTGCCAGTTCATGCAGCGATGTCATCGCGTCTGTGGTGGTTGCAGCGGTTGTGAGTTCCAAAAGCCGATCCCCAAAACGAAGCTTAAGGCTAACTAAGGGTATGGACCAACAAGGGTGTGTTCGTTCTATGATGAAGCCTTACGCAATTAACCGCACACTTCACAACCGCGGCATTTTAGCCCAGAGGTCTATGCCTACACCGGAAGAATTTCTTGAAGCCACCAAATGGTTTGGCGCTGCCACGCTCACAATGGGTGCGATTACAATCCTCGCCTTTGTGTTGGGGTGGGGTATTCGCTTCCGCTTGGTGGGCATCACTAGCTTCATGGGAGTCTTAACAGGGGGGGTTCTTGGATTGAGCTTTGAGCCCTTCACTCGTACGGTTATCCCTGGTGCAGTCCCTTACGAGACTGTCTACGATTCAGGTGCAGCTCAGATTGTAATTAAGGTACCTGACGCAATTACATCCTCTGAACTAGAGGCTACCCTGCAGCAGGCTGCCAGCAATTTGCTTAAGCCCAGTCGCTTGGGAATTCCAGGACAAATTCCCACAATTCGAGCGCGCGTCATTCGCCATCAGCCGGGTATATCTCAACTGGTGTATTTGGGACAGGTGCAACCTGTTGCCAACCCAGCGACGGGAACCCCATTGACCATCACACTTCAGTCTGACGCTTTGGCGGACTTGTCCACTGCTTCTGAAAATGATACGTAACTCTTTTGCTGACCGTATGACACAACTGACTTTGCCATCTTTGATGATTGCCCCAGCGCAGGTAATTCGAGGCGCCGGAGTCTTGGCTTTAAGCCAAGATTCCCTTGCCAAGCTGGGACAGCGTCCGCTCGTTGTGGGGGGCGACCATAGCCTGGCCACCGCAAACCCCTTTTTGCAACCCGCTGTAGCAAAGCTGGCAGTGGCTGAGGCTAGCTATGGTCCCGACTGCAGCGAAGCAACCCTGACACGGCTGCGAGCGGCGATCGCCCAGCACCAAGCCGACTTTGTCATCGGCGTCGGTGGCGGTAAAGCTCTAGATACCGCTTAGTTGGTGGCTCACCAGGCTCAGTTGCCGGTCGTTACCATTCCCACCACAGCGGCAACATGCGCAGCTTGGACGGCCCTTTCCAACGTTTATTCTGATACGGGTGCATTTCTTTATGATGTGCCGTTGGATCGCTGTCCCGACTGCCTCATCTTGGACTACGACCTAATTGCGACTGCTCCCCAGCGGACGCTTGTTGCAGGAATAGGGGACGCCTTAGCTAAATGGTACGAAGCTTCTGTGAGCAGCGGTACCTCTAACCAGACATTAATCATCGCCGCAGTCCAGCAAGCTCGCGTTCTCCGGGATCTACTCTTTCAGAAAACGGCAGCCGCGCTGGCTGAACCGGGCGGTGCCGAGTGGCGGGAAGTCGTTGATGCTTGTGTTCTATTAGCGGGTGTAATTGGTGGCCTTGGGGGAGCTCAGTGCCGCACTGTTGCCGCCCACGCTGTTCACAATGGGCTGACTCACATACCTGCCAGCCATGGGGTGCTACATGGTGAAAAAGTGGCTTACGGCATCTTGGTGCAGTTACGTCTGGAGGAGATGGCTCAGCAGTCATCTTTGGCTTACACAGCACGCCAGCAACTCATCCAGTTTTATGAGGCTATGGGGCTGCCGCAAACATTGAAAGACCTGGGGCTGGCTGATATCAGCTTAGGTGATCTCCTGAAGGCCGCCGCGATTGCCTGTCGTCCCGGTTCGGATATTCACCATTTGCCTTTTACCATTCACCCAGAAGGGCTCATGAGTGCTTTAGTTTCGACCACAGCGCCAGAACTAAAGACTCGTTCAGGTCATGCAGCAGGAGCGGCCAAGCAGTTCGGCGCGGAGGCAGCCCACCGAAGTTAAGGAATGAGTCTTGAATAAGGACACGCTGAGGATGCAGGATAGTTCTGATGGGCGATGGGATTCTGATACAACTCGGTTTACTAAAGTATGGATCCTGACTGGAATGTAGAGAAGGAGTAGCAGGCATGACCCTGGATTGGCTTCAACCGGCAGAGCGTGTGCGACGTTTGCCGCCCTATGTGTTTGCTCGTTTGGATGAACTTAAAGCACGGGCACGCGAACAAGGGCTTGACTTGATTGATCTGGGCATGGGTAACCCGGACGGACCCACACCTCAACCTGTGATTGACGCTGCTGCCCAAGCTATCCAGGATGCAGCTAACCACGGTTACCCGCCTTTTGAAGGCACTGCAAGTTTTCGGGAAGCCATCACAGCTTGGTATCACCGTCGGTACGGAGTCAGCCTGGATCCTAACGGTGAAGCCTTGCCTCTCCTGGGTTCAAAAGAAGGTTTAGCGCATTTGGCGATCGCCTTCATCAACCCTGGCGACACGGTTCTGGTGCCGACGCCTGCCTATCCGGCTCATTTTCGGGGACCCGCGATCGCGGGTGGCAACATTATTGACTTGCCTCTATCGGCTAAAAATGACTGGCTCATTGACCTAGCCTCTATTCCGGACAGCGTTGCCGCACAGGCTAAAGTTCTGTTCTTCAACTATCCTAATAACCCTACTGCTGCTACGGCTCCCCGCGAGTTTTTTGAGGATATTGCTGCCTTCGCCAAACGCCACGAAATCATGCTAGTGCATGATCTGTGCTACGCGGAACTCGCCTTCGATAATTATCAGCCCACTAGCCTGCTCGAAATTCCCGGTGCCAAAGATATTGGTGTGGAATTCCATACGCTCTCAAAGACCTACAACATGGCGGGCTGGCGCGTCGGTTTTGTGGTTGGCAACCGTCATATCATCCAGGGTCTGCGGACGCTTAAGACCAATCTGGACTATGGCATTTTTGCCGCCCTCCAACGCGCCGCCGAAGCTGCCCTCCAACTGCCCGATGACTACCTGGAAATTGTCCAAACCCGATATAGCACTCGTCGCGATTTCCTCGTCCAAGAATTTGCTTCCCTTGGGTGGGCTGTTCCTAAAACGCGCGCCACTATGTATATCTGGGTTCCTTGTCCGCCGGATATGTCCTCCACCGACTTTGCTCTCTCAGTCCTCGAACGCACCGGCGTCGTCATGACCCCTGGTAATGCCTTCGGTCGCGGCGGCGAAGGCTACGTTCGTGTTAGCCTCATTGCCGACTGCGATCGCCTCGGCGAAGCCATGAACCGACTACGACAGGCAAATATTCGATATGTGCCAGCGACGGTAGGGGTGTAAAAGAGTGGAAGGGGAGATGGGTAGTAGGGTAGACGGGTAGGAGAGTAGGGGAGTGATGGAGTAAGGGAGTGGATGGGTCGTGGGTAATAGGTCGTGGGTAGTGGGAAAACCGGCTAGCCAGTTACCAGTTACCAATCACCATCAACTATTAACCATTCACGACTAGCGAACAACGAATAACCAATAACTAATAACAAAAAAGGAGTGCAACACAAACCATGTTTAATATTGGCTGGACAGAGGTTATTTTAGTGCTTGGGGTCGCTATCGTTATTTTTGGCCCTAAGAAGATTCCCGAATTAGGCAGCGCTATCGGGCGGACTTTGCGGGGCTTTAAAGAAGAAATGAACGCTCAGGAGGCTGAGTCTGAAGAGGCTTCTTTGATCGAGGAAGAGCAGGATTTAGAAGCCTAAGAAAGTTACACAGCGGTGCGTTAGGTTGACACCGAACACACCCCACAGCGGTTTTTAATTTTTGGTCGATCGCTTATCGATGGCTTGCCGAATACCGAGTTCCGAACTCCGAAGTCACTTTCGGCTATCGTAGCGCGAACTTCCTGACGGCAACTAAGCTGCCCATGAGGCCGATAACGCTACCGAGTCCCAAGAGAGAAACGGGAAGCAGGATTGTTTGTTGCGGCGTGAGCTGAAGGCCATTGACCAGAAACTGGATGAAGTCGGCCTGCTGGCTGGCAACTTCGTGTAGGAAACGGTGAATGCCGCTGAGTAAACCCCAGGAAATACCTGCTCCGATAAGGCCAAAAAAGGTGCCTTGCAGAATAAAGGGAAAGTAGATCCAGACGCTGGTGGCTCCGACTAATTGCATCACCTCAATTTCGCGGCGGCGGGCCATGACGATGAGGCGAATGGTGGTGGTTATGACCGCGATCGCGGTCATGCTCAAAATACTGATCACGAATAGACTGGCCCAGCGCAGCCCGTCATTCAGCTGTTGAATGCGCTGAACAGCTTCGTCAACATATAAAACTTCAGCGACTCCTTGCAACGCCTTCAGCTTCGAGGCCAGGGTCGGCACTACTTCAGAATTATCCGCCTTCACTCGCAGCGCATCCACGAGCGGATTACCTTTCAGCTGTTCAGTCGCTCCCGAAATATCGGAAATACCCAATTCTGAGACCAACTCTTGCCAAGCTGCGTCTTTAGAAATCGTCTCGACAGCTGTCACTTCCGGCATGGCCGCGACTGTCGATTGCAGAGATTCAGCCTGCACCCCACTGTCTAGGTAAGCCGAAACCTCTAGTTGGCTGCCAAATTGATTGAGCAGACCTTCTAATTGCCAAGATGCCTGCAGACTGATCCCGAACAAAAAGAGAAGAACTGTCATGGTGCTGATGGCAGCCCAATTCATCCAGCCCCCCCGCTGCAATCCCAGCAGGGTTTCTCGCAATAAGTAATCGGCCTTAGTAAACGCTTTCAGCATTCGTTTTTACCAGGGAACGAATTGAATGTGGCAGTCCTGCTGTACTCGCAGCATGGCAACATCGATACACCTTGAGGATGGCGAAGCTGAGAACCCGTCCTACGTTTGCCACTACGGAGCAAAGTCCACATTGCCCCGGCTGATGAAACGCCTTCTTTAACCTGGTTGCTCGTCGGGACTCAGCGCCTGTAAACAACTCGCAATGCCGTTATCAAACAAGCATGGTTTACGCTATGCGGGCTAAGCAGGTATTGTCAAGCCAAATGATGCGATCGTTTACAGAGTTCTATTGCTACACTCTGTAGCGTCTTGATGCTTTGAAGTGTTCCCTCTTATGACAAACCGTCGTCGATATCGCAACCTAGCCCTCAGACGCAAACGGCGGAAGCAGCGACGTGTAACAAACCTATCTGTGGGAGCGTTGATCGGGTTAATCTTCGGGACCTTGTTTTTAGAAGCGTTCCAAGTAGCCAGCAGTTACCTGGAGCCCCCCCTGACGTTGAGAACCGACAGGGTTGGGCAAATACTACTGGAGAGTCCAGCCACTACCGGACTCCGCGATTTGCAGGCCGCCAATGGCAGACCTCAGCTTAATCCGCTACCGCCAGCAGCTGAGGTTTGGGAATGTGAAGTTATTGTCGTGGGCGGTTCCTTAGGCGGAGTCGCAGCGGCGTCCCATGCGATGCAGACAGGGGCACAAACCTGCTTGATTGAGCTGACCCCATGGCTGGGAGGACAAGTCAGTTCGCAGGGTGTCTCGGCCATTGATGAATCCCGAGCGATGCGATCGCAACAGAATTTTTCCATCAGTTGGCAAAACTTCAAGCGGTTCATTCGCAATCAGCCCATCACGCTGCCAGACTGGACGGACATGAGCGATCGTCAGCGCGTTTATGAAACCAACAGCTGCTGGGTCGGCGACCTCTGCTTTCTCCCAGAAGCAGGCGCGCAGGCTTCTCAACAATGGTTGGAAGGGGCTGCCTTGAACGCTCCAGAAAGTCGTTGGGCGACGTCTACCGCGTTCAAGGGGGCAGCCTTCGATCCGTCAGGACGCACGATTACAGCCGTGTATGCCGTCAAACGGGTACCCAAAGACCCACAGTATGTTCCTGAAGGCCGACTATCCCAAGAACTTTCCTATTGGTATGCCTGGTCTGGCAATGAGGTGTTTGAGAAAATTCCGATTCGCCTGCAGGCTCCCCCCGGCAAGCGCATGTTTGTGATTGATGCAACCGATACGGGTGAGTTTATTGCCTGGGCTAAGATTCCCTATCGTGTCGGTTCGGATGCGCGCTCAGTGTTGGATGAAATCAGTGCCCCCAGCCAGAGCAACCCGCACTGCACCCAAGCCTTTACCTTTCCCTTTGTGATGGCGATCGCTGATGATCGCGGCCAGAGCCACCAAGCCCTGCAGAATTTGGAGACCGGCATTCCCAAGGCCGAACATCGGCGGGGCTACGATATGGAGGGCTTTCCCATGTTCCACAATCGCAGCATGTTTAACTACCGCCGTATTGTTAGCCGTGCAACTGGCCCTTCTGCCATCAGCCAATCTACCCCCGGTGAGCTGACCATGGTGAACTGGACTCGTGGCAACGACTGGAACATCATGGATGATCCGCTAATTATGGATCCAGAGACTTTGGAACAGTCGGGGCAGCATCAAAATTGGATTGGTGGGCTCTCGCTGCAGGCACTGAAAAACGGCGAAAATAACGCTCTGCTGTTCGCTGATTGGCTGATGGAAACTAAGGCTACGCCCAACCTACCGTTAACGTTTTTGTCGGGGGTAGGAGCACCGATGGGCACCCGCTCTGGCCTCAGCATGGTGCCGTATATCCGTGAAGGTCGGCGGATTATTGGCCGTCCTGCCTACGGACAGGATAAGTTTATGCTGCGGGAAGCGGATTTGCGAGTTGATATGACAGGGGGACGGGATTTTTACGGCAGTGCGATCGCTTTGTCCCATTACGACATTGATATTCACGGCTGTCGTTATCGCAACTGGCAGACCTCCCATGAAGCTAATCGCGCCAGTGTGAACGAACGTCTGGTGCGCCCCCTGCAGGTTCCCCTAGAGGCACTGATTCCAGTGGGTGTAGATAATCTGTTGATTGGCGGCAAAAGCATTGCTGCTTCTCATATCGTCAACGCGATGACACGCGTACACCAGAGTGAATGGGGCATTGGTGCAGCAGCGGGTGCGACAGCGGGATGGCTGTTACGGCCAGGGCAACCCGCTAACCTTACCCCAGCTCAAATTTTGGTGACGGGTCGGATGGCTGATTTGCAAGCCTATTTGATCGAGCAAGAGTTACGGTTCGACTGGTGAGGGGGAGGGTTGGTTTTTGGTTTTTGGTTCTTGGTTCTTGGTAATTAGTGATTGGTAATGGGTTAACCGGTTTTCCCCCAAACCCCGACCCCAACACACCCCAAAAACCAACAA
>JBCBJE010000196.1:0-7966 GCA_038523735.1 Cyanobacteria bacterium J06626_18
GCACTCCCTAGCGGTACTTGTCTTCTTTCTTTGTATCTATTCTTGGATGCTTAAGCAGCAAGCCTATCAGTAAAGTACGTCAATTAATCCAAAACCAAGTGCCAGAGCTGACTACTCAGAAGTGTCATGGTCATTGATATCCCTATAGATGTCAAGGGTTGGTTAAGGTGACTTTGTCGCTAGGGAGTGCGTGTCGGATGATGCGATCACCTCTCGGGCAACGTACCGTTTGAGGCAGCGGATAACCTCGCGCTTGGACGATCCCTGGACAATCACTGACTGAGCCGTGCGTCTAGCGACATAATCCTAGGTGGGAGCTGGAATGGGATGCACGCCACAGAGTCGGGCAAAACCGGCTTCTGAGCGTACTCGGTCACCGCGATCGCCTTTTTTTAAGATTGGATAATCAGTTCTGATACTTAGCGGCAAGGCTGCACTAACGT
Source organism: Cyanobacteria bacterium J06626_18 (assembly GCA_038523735.1). Taxonomy (GTDB): domain Bacteria; phylum Cyanobacteriota; class Cyanobacteriia; order Phormidesmidales; family Phormidesmidaceae; genus SIO1E4. Next base: position 444 of record JBCBJE010000196.1, read on the forward strand.
TCCTCAACCACGGCCTTTCCCAAGGATATAGCCCACTATTTTAGCTGTGTCATGCCACTACCAGTACAACGCACCTTACAGGTTTAGGACTGCCGACTGGCTCTACTGCCCGTAGCATTTGCCTCAGCCTACGGTAATGATTTGCAAGTAGTGGTAGTCTCTTAAACTGACTGATTTATACCTAATAACTCTATGACTTTAGCTAAAACAACTTCGAGGACACAGTCGTTGTCTAAGATTTGCCACCTAGTTATGCTGAGTATTTGGGCGGTAGCACCGAGGGTCCAGGCTCAGGTCACTCCAGATGGGACGCTCTCCACTGAAGTAACCTCATCTGACAACCAAAACTTCATAATTGAAAATGGCGATCGCGCTGGCAACAACCTCTTCCATAGCTTTGAGACATTTTCGATTCCGACCAACGGCTCGGCTGTTTTTAATAATACGATTGATATCGAAAACATCTTCAGTCGTGTGACTGGTGCGAGTGCCTCTCAGATTGATGGTTTGATTCAGGCCAATGGCACAGCCGATTTATTCTTGCTCAACCCCAACGGGATTATCTTTGGTGCCGATGCTCGACTCAATATCGGCGGGTCGTTTACGGCCAGTACAGTCAACAGCCTGAGCTTTGCTGATGGCAGCGAGTTTAGCACCATAGCACCTGAGACATCCTTATTAAGTATCAGCGTACCGTTGGGGCTGCAGTTAAACCCTCAACCCCAGGGTGATATCGAAAGCCGGGGGCAACTGGAGGCGGGTCAAGATTTGACTTTGCTGGGTCAGACTCTTTACCTGGAAGGGGATATTATTGCTGGCAATAATCTAACCCTGCAGGGCCGAGACACTGTTATCATGCGGGACACGCTGACCCGCTCAGGCAATGACATCACCATACAGGGGGATCAGGGCATCGATATTTTGGCTCTGAACTCTCTAGAGCAGGCCCCTTTTGTCAGTGGCGGCGACCTCACACTCATCAGTGGCGGCGACATTTCAACCGACGCCCACTTTGAAAGCGGCGGCGATTTACAATTTCTGACGCTGGCAGGGATGCCTGGTAGTGTGGTCAGCTTCCAGGACTCGATCATCCTTGCTGATGGGGATGTGGTACTGGGAGACTACACCGGGGTGGCGCTAAAGGTGGAGGCCACGGGCAGCATTGAGGCAGGGGAGATTGTCATTACTGGCCCCAACACTAGCTTGGCTGCGGATAGCTCAGGGTCCGATGAGGATTTTTTGGCCAGCAGTCGAGCCGCTATTCTCCGAGCCGGTATAGAACCTGTGAATGGAGAGCCGGCTGGTAGTATAGCTGTCAACCGCATCGACACCTCAGATGATGCTGGAGGTAATGGTGGCCCAATTGTTCTAGAAGCAGAGGGAAACATCACTGCATTTGGCTCAGAAGTCCCACCACCACTCACACCCTTATTCCAAGGAGCCACTTTAGAAGCATCTTCCGTGTCTGATAGTGGAACGACTGGTCGTGGTGGCTCAATTTCAATTACCTCTATATCAGGAGATATTACGATCTCAGGGCGTCTAAATACTAGGTCATATTCACGACCAAATGATTTTTCAGATATCCCTGCTATGAGCAGTGGTGATGGCGGGGATATTACCCTTGCTACCGATGCCGGGAATATCTTTATTCAAGGTAATCTAGATTCCTCAGCAACATCATTTGTCTTTGCATTCTTTTCCCCTTCATTTGCTGACAACAGTGGTAATGGGGGTGCAATCGCCCTCACCTCAAACTCCGGTGATATTACGGTTGAGGGCACTGTAGATTCATCATCATTAGTATTCTCATTATCTCTATCAAACCCTGCTTTTGCGGGTGACAGTGGTGACGGGGGAGCTATTAATATCACATCGGACTCAGGTAATATCCTGCTTGATGGGAGGTTAGACTCATCGGCGCGTTCGGTTTCATCGTCACCGTACGCTTCTGCCTCTTCTGGCAACAGTGGAAATGGAGCCCCTGTAACGATCACCTCAAGGTCAGGCGATATTGTTACTAACAATACTATAGTGACAGCTTCAATTTCGTTATCCGACTCAACAGAGGATGTTGCTTCTACTGGCAACAGCGGCGATGGAGGTGATATTTCTATTGCTTCAGACTCAGGTAATATCACCACAAATACCTCGCCCTTTGACCCAAGGACAATATACATAGCGTCCTCCTCTGTGTCCTCTGCTGCATCGGGGGATTCTTTATCAGAAACCGCTACTGACTCGTCCGCATTTGCCGGCAGTAGCGGTAACGGGGGTGACATTACGCTCTCTTCAGTCTCAGGCGATATTGCTGTTAACGTCAATTTTTTGGACTCATCGTCTGCATCAGATGCCACAGCAGATTCTGCTACCAGCGGGAACGCCCAAAATGGGGGTGCGATAAATATTTCCTCAACATCAGGAGATATTCAAACCAACACTAATTTGCGCTCGTTTTCATTATCAACTTCGGGCACTGCAGAGCAGGCAGGGAATATTTCTTTGCTGACTGACGCAGGCAGCATTATCGGTAATCAAAATCTTTTGTTGGCATTCTCTGTAGCTCGCACAGGTGAGATAACCAGTGGCGGCGGAAAGATTTCTCTTGAGGCAGGAACAGCGGTCTCTGGTCTAGAAGCACTAACCCTCGCCAGTAATGGGCCGTCAGGTAATGTTGCGATTCAAGGTCTCAGCGATAACCTGACCATTAACGATCTGGGTCTTACCACGACGGCTCAAATTAGCATTCCTTCTCTTCCAATAGTTGCATTCGATCCAGATGAATCTACGATCAACATTGACTTTAGTGATTTTGCCACATCGGGTGAGACTTCAATTAAGGGTAATGGTGACATTACTCTCAATAACGTCATCATCCAAGCTGATGCCAATGGTGCTCAACCAGCAGGAAATGTCACGATTGTCAGTCCTGAGCAGGTGACGTTCGTCAATAGCCAAATTAACAGCAATGCCAACAGTGTAGGTCCTGCAGGCAATATAGACATTGCCGCTAAAAGCCTTGTCCTTCAGGAGGAAAGCCGCATCAATGCAACGACCCTAAGTAGCGATGGCGGCAACGTTACCTTGACCCTGGGCGATCTGCTGCTACTACGGGAGGGGAGCACCATTTCGACTACAGCCGGGAACGCCGGAGCTGGAGGTAATGGGGGTAACATTACGATTGATCTGGCCGCTGGGGTGGCCACAGCTGTGCCCACAGAAGACAGCGATATTACGGCCAATGCCTTCGAAGGTGATGGCGGCACGATTCAGATTACGGCTGGCGGTATTGTCGGGCTGCAGTTTCGGCCTGAGCTAACCCCGTTCAGCGATATTACCGCCAGTTCTGAGTCTGGGGTGGATGGCACTGTTCAGCTCGACACCCCCGACGTGGACCCCAATCAGAGCACGGTTGAGCTACCGAGCAATTTGACTGATCCGAGCGACCAAATTGCTACCGGCTGTTTGGTCGCCGCAGATAACTCATTCACAGTCAGCGGTCGTGGCGGTTTGCCAGATTCGCCAGGCTCACTACATGGCTCAGTCATTTGGGAAGATTGGCGTCCTTTAGAGGTTGAAGCTGAGGGGGCGGCACCCCTCTCAACGACGGTTGAAACGGTTTCCCCAATGGCGGCAACCGAAACGAGAGAGGCGACCGAAATGGTCATTGCCAACGGTCAGGTCCAGCTTGTAGCTCAGCCGGAGCGCGCCCTCAGATTCCATGAGGTTAGCTGTGGCGAAGACTTAAAGCCATAAGTGAGCAAAAGACTAATCGACTCCCCTTTCCCCTTTGCCCATGGTTGATCAAGCCTTACAGGAGTAAACCGGCGATCGCCGCTGTCATAAAGCAAGCTAAGGTGCCGCCAATCATGGCCCGAATGCCAATTTTTGCCAGGTCAGATTGCCGCCCTGGAGCGATCGCTCCCAATCCCCCAATCTGAATCCCGATGGAGCCTACATTGGCAAAGCCACAGAGCGCATAGGTGGCAATCACAATCGCTCGCTCCGAAACGGCTGCAGCGGTCTCTTCCTGACCAGGAAATACACTGAAGCCCTCAATCAGCCGCTGCAGATCCAGATAGGCAATGAACTCATTGAGGATTGTCTTTTTGCCTAGCAGCACCCCAATCTGGCCACAATCAGCCCAAGGAACCCCCATCAGCCAGGCAATGGGAGCCAACAGATAAGCCAGGATCAGCTCTAGGGAAAGGTTGGGCAGTCCCACTAAATTGCCAAGCCAACCTACCAGTCCGTTGGCCGCAGCTAACAGAGCCACAAAAGCGATGATCATCGCGCCAATATTGAGGGCGAGCCGTAATCCGTCCAAGGCTCCAGTAGTAATGGCATCAACGGCATTGGTGGCGCGGGACTCCGTGAAATCGGCGGCGGCATCTGTCCCCCGCTCGGTTTCAGGATACATCAGTTTAGAGATGGCTAACCCGGCTGGGGCCGACATAACTGAAGCGGCAATCAAATGCTCTGCCGGGACTCCAAAGGAAATAAACGCCGCCAACACACTCCCCGCTACCGTCGCAAAGCCCCCCGTCATCACCGCGTGTAACTCAGACATCGTCAATTTGCCGATGTAAGGCTTGATGACCAGAGGTGCTTCGGTTTGACCCACAAAAATATTGGCCGCTGCCGACAAAGATTCGGCCCCCGAGGTGCCCATCGTCCGCATCATGAGCCAAGCCACAGCCTGTACGACCCGCTGCAAGAGGTTGTAGTGATACAGCAGACTAACGAATGCCGAAAAGAAAATGACTGTCGGCAGCACCTTGAAGGCGAAGAAAAAGTCCGTGAAGTTCTCGCCAAAGACAAAAGACGCCCCCGCGTCGACATAGTCCAGGAATTGGGTCACCAAGTTCCCTAACCAGCGAAACAGCCCCAACCCAACCGGTGTTCTCAGAATAAACAGGGCCAGAATCAGCTGCAGCGCCACGCCCCAAAGCACGGGCTTCCACCGGACTCCTCGCCGATTGATAGAGAGGGCATAGGCGCAGGCCACAAAAACACCGAGACCGAGCAGCGAGACAAGTCGTTCCATAAAAATTCAAGATGGGGACACCTTGAACGTTATATCGCTGATATCGATATTGGGCAGTAGCCAGTGAGGCAGGTAGGAGTCGAGGGGGGCGATCGCCCTTCTGGTTAATCAATAAACTTGAGTACGCGGACGGTGGGTGCATTGAACTGCTGATATTGAGCCGCTGTCCGTTCGATGTCTTGAAGTTGCCCCATCGCTCGTCCGCAGGGGAAACCATACTTGGCCTGCACGCGATCGCTAGCAATTTGCAATGCCGTCCGCGATCGCGTAACAAAATCTTCCAGCGTGTAGGTTTCGCCCGGCACGAAGTAGTCTTTAATCACCAGCGATGGCGAATAGCAGGTCGCATTGGCACCATCGGGCCATTGAATCTGGAAGCGCATTTCGGGCATGGTGATACTCGGAGTAGAGTGAAAGACATCCGTATTGTGCATCAAAAGGAGAAAGGGAACAGGGAACAGAAGAAGGGTAGGGGGTAGCGGGCAGTGGGTAATGCGTAGGAAAGCCGTAGGGTGGGAATTGATGTGTAGCAGAACCTATCAACACCTTACCGATACTCCAATGCCCACCGTCTTGGAGAATGGAAGGGAACAGAAGAAGGGTAGGGAAGAAGGGGGAAAAGGGTTCTTGAATCGATTGTCTGTTGTTGTGAGGTTTGATGAGCTTGGTTACAAAGAGGTAGGCAGCAGTTCCTCGTATGCCTGGATATGGAGCTGAGCCGATCGCGCCCACGTGTATTCAGCCAGAATTAACTGACTATTTTGGATTAAGGTGGGCGATCTCTCTGAATTTGAAGCCGTTAGCATGGCTGCCGCCAGCTGTTCGATAGATTCTGGCGACACCAGTAGCGCCTGATGGGGGGACAGAAATTCGATGAAGGGGGGCTGGTTGGCCGTGATGACCGGTAGCCCTGCCGCGATCGCCTCCAGCACCACCAGGCCCCAGCCCTCTTTTACCGAAGGGAAGCAAAACACATCGGCACAGCGGTACAGTCCAGGCAAGTCTTGATCCGGAATCACACCTGGCAGCACGAGCGATCGCCCCTCCTCAATGCCTAAATTAGCTGCCGTTCGGAAAAACTGTTCACGGTAAGAGCGATAGTCAAATAGGGTGGCACCGCCAGCAATAATCAGTTGGGCATGGGGCTGGGTTTGTAAGACTTGAGCAAAGGCTTCCAGCAGACGAATCGAGTTTTTGCGCGGTTCAATACCGCCTACTGTCAGATAAAGGGGGCTTCCCGTCAGATCATAGGCAGTTTTGAGTGCCGCTTCTTGTCCCGTGGATTCCGGCGAGAAGCGGCGCTGATTAACACCATTCACAACGCGGGGGGCACTGATGCCGTATTCGACCTGCAAGGCTTGCTGCCAGCGATCGCTGACACACAAACATAAGTCCGGCAGGCGAATGGACTTGTCCTGACACTGCTGCAGGTAAGGGCTCTGGTAATCCTCCACATGGTGAACCGTACGGACAAAGTGGGGAATCTGACCCGCTTCTCGAAGCTGCAAGAGGGCGTTGGCTCCGATGCAGTCCTGCGCGTGATAGATATCGAACGTCTCGGTTTCCGTGAAAAGAAAATCGACAAATTCTTGGATGCGCTGCTGAATGAGGGCGTCTATTGCCTCTGGTGCAGGTTGAGCGGGGATGAGGCGAATGGGACAGGCAAGGGGGCGATCGCAGCCGCTCCCGTCTTTATCCAGTGCGTAAACACAGACAGTGTGGCCCAGCTCAATCAGCGCTTCAGCCAGCTCCCAAGTGTGGACAACACTGCCACGCGGTTTGGTGGAGTAGGTCAGGAAGGCAATTTTCATAAGCAGTGCGTCGTCAGCCTACTTTGCGACCATGCATAACCTGAAGACTCCCTCCAGCATGAACCTTAAACTTTGTAACTTCAAAGCCCATCGCAGTCAATAACTCAGGCAAATCAAGCTGGACCAAAGACCAGGCAGTTTCATTCTCAAATAACCAAAGAAATAAATATAAATTCAGAAGCGTTGCACTGGTATGAATAACGTCAAACTCGTCATCGACGAAGGGCATAGCTTCGGCCCACGCCTGGACGTACGAGGCTTCGGGAATTTGTTGCTTGGCCCTTTTGAGGGGTAGGGGATCAGCATCCAATCCTACGACATGCTTTGAATACTTCACCAGAAACTCTGTGGCTTGTCCACTACCGCAGCAAAGATCCAATACTTTTGTCTCAGGACGAATGACTACTCCTTTGAGAGGCAACTGACGAAACTGTGCTTCCCCGCCTACGCTCAAAGATGAAATACCGACAATTAAGTCAAATAACCATTGATATCGGTAGCTCAAATTTCTAAGAAAAGTTGCCATAATCTTTCGTTCGCTTGAGAGTAAAGAAGAATGGTTGAGGTGAGTTCTTTAGGTCCATAATACCCAGGACGGTATTGTCATCAATTTTCCTGAAAGTATCATTAATCGGCAAGTAGTCGTAGACCATCGTGGCGCTGAC
>JBCBJE010000197.1:0-7961 GCA_038523735.1 Cyanobacteria bacterium J06626_18
CAAACAACCCACTGCGACCCAACCAATAGGCTTCCTGAATATCATTGAGGGGGAAAGGCTGATGCCGATTGTCTGGGTCGCAGTGGGTTGTTTGAGATTGGCAATGTGGCGGCCCACGTCTACGCCGAGTTTGAGACAGAGAGGCTCGACTACGATCGCCTGAATGATGCCTTTCGACACCTCATCAACCGTCATGACATGCTGCGAGCGGTAATCCTGCCGAACGGACAACAGCAGATTTTAGAGCCCGTGCCGCCTTACAACATAGAGAGGCTCGATTTGCAGCAGGCGCTGCCAGCTGAAATTGAGCATCGGCTAAGCACCCTTCGACAGCGACTCTCCCATCAGATTCACGATGCCCACCAGTGGCCCTTATTCACAGTGTGTGCAGCCCGATTGGCCGGGGAGCGCATCCGCCTTTACCTCAGCTTCGACAATCTTTTGGTGGATGGGGCGAGCCTGGGGCTATTGTGCTGGGAATGGGGCCAGATTTATCAGGGGTTGGGCGCTTCCTTAGCGCCCCTTACAGCCTCTTTTCGGGACTATGTACTTGCCCTCAAAGCGTTTGAGCAATCGGCGGTCTATCAGCGATCGCTCGCCTACTGGAAAGAGCGAATTCCACAGTTGCCTAGAGCACCAGAGTTGCCTCTGGCGATCGCCCCGGCAACCCTGCAGCAGCCCCGTTTCATTCGTCGCACTGCCCAAATTGAGCCAGAGACCTGGCAGCGTCTGCAGCAGCAGGCAACACGGGCGAGCCTCACTCCCTCGGGCTTGCTTGTCGCCGTGTACGCCGAGGTCTTGGCAACCTGGAGCAAAACCCGCCGCTTCAGCCTCAACCTCACCACCTTCAACCGCCTGCCCATTCATCCCGAAGTGCAGAACATCGTTGGAGATTTCACCTCGCTGACGCTGCTAGCCGTCGACTATCACGACCCAGGCAGCTTTTGGAAGCGTGCCAAACAGCTCCAGACTCAGCTCTGGCAAGACCTGGAACATAGCTATGTGAGCGGGGTGCGAGTGCTGCGGGAGCTTGCCCGCGCATCAGAATCGGCTGCCCGCGTCACTATGCCAGTGGTGTTTACCAGCCTCCTGGCTAACCCACAGTTAAAAGGCCGCTCGGCCTTTTCCACCGACTGGCTGGGACAGCTTGCGTACGGCATTGCCCAGACGCCCCAGGTCTGGCTAGATCACCAGGTCTATGAGGAGGCCGGAGCCCTAGTGCTCAACTGGGACTATGTGCAGGCGCTATTCCCAGAAGGAATGGCAGACGACATGTTTGACACCTACGTTCAAGGGCTGCGAACCCTGGCAACTCAACCAGTGACCGGGGAACAAGACTGCTTTCTCCAGCTACCCGACCGGCAGCGCGATCTGCAGGTCGATTTCAACGCGACGGTGACAGACGTTTCCGACGCGTGCCTACAGACGCTATTTCTGATCCAGGCCCACCGGCAACCCCAGCACCCAGCGGTGGTAAGCGAGACCAGAACTCTAACCTACGCTGAGCTACTGCTACAGTCCCAGCAGCTCAGTCAGCAGTTACGCCACCTAGGGGTCAAACCTCGTCAGTTGGTGGCGATCGCTATGGATAAAGGCTGGGAGCAAGTGGTGGCAGTGCTTGGTGTGCTGATGGCTGGAGCGGCCTATGTTCCCGTTGATCCTGCCCTACCAGAAGAACGGCGCTGGTATTTGCTAGAGCAAAGCCTTGCACCGGGTCAGCAAGCGATCGTGCTCACTCAAAGCTGGCTGCTCGACACCATCAGGTGGCCGACTCAAGCCCAGGCGCTACCGGTTGATGCCACTCCATTCCCTCCCATAATGGAGCCTATCGAGCCACCGAGCCAATCGACAGATTTGGCCTACGTCATCTATACCTCGGGATCCACAGGGCTTCCAAAGGGGGTGATGATCGACCACCGGGGAGCCGTCAACACGATTTTGGACATCAATCGTCGCTGGCGTGTGGGGCCGAGCGATCGCGTCTTTGCCTTGTCTTCTCTCAGTTTTGACCTCTCGGTATATGACATTTTCGGTACTCTATCCGCGGGTGCCACCATTGTCATACCACCGGCAGCCGCTGCTAAAGAACCTGCCCTTTGGGTTGAGGTGCTGCAGCGCGAGGAGGTGACCCTCTGGAATTCTGTCCCAGCATTGATGCAAATGCTGGTCACCTACGCGGCTGAACGCCCAGGCATCGTTCCACCATCGTTGCGACTGGTGCTCCTAAGCGGAGATTGGTTGCCGCTAGCCCTCCCAGATCGCATTCGGACGCTCGTTCCGAATGCTCAAGTGGTGAGTTTGGGCGGCGCCACCGAAGCCTCTATTTGGTCAATCTTTTACCCTATCGATGCAGTGGACCCAGACTGGAAAAGCATTCCGTACGGTCGTCCTTTGGCAAACCAGCAGTTCTATATCTTGGATATGAATCTGGAGCCCTGCCCGGTGTGGGCGCCAGGGCAACTCTATATCGGTGGCCTGGGCCTGGCGCAAGGCTACTGGCACGATGAGGCCAAAACTGCCGCCAGTTTTATCACCCACCCTAGCTTTGGATCCCTGTATCGCACGGGAGATATGGGACGCTTCTTACCCAATGGCCAACTTGAGTTTCTTGGCCGTGAGGATATTCAGGTCAAGCTCAGCGGCTATCGCATTGAGCTTGGGGAAATTGAATCGACTCTCACCCGACATCCTGATGTATCGCAAGCGGTGGTGCTCGCAGCAGGAGAGCCGGCTCAGCAGTTGGTAGCCTATGTCTGCTTAGAAGACGAGACTGAGCAGGTAAATCCTGAGCCTCCAGATAATACCCAGGCGACAGGCTCTTCTGCAATTGCCTCAACAGCCAGAGTAGCGTCCTATCAGCAGGAGCCTGATGACGGCGTGGTCCGCTGGCAGGCCCTAGTATCAGAGGCTGTAGCCCAAGCCAAGCAGATCGCTGAACCAGTGGATTGGGATGCCTTTCAACGTCTCTGGCAGCACTTGCATGACCTTTATGGTGTGGCGGCAGGGATAGCGCTGCGGCAGATTGGTGGCTTTACCCAACCGGGCGTTCGTCAGTCTTTAGAAACAATACAGCAGAAAAGCCAGATCCACCCGCGCTATCGACCGTGGCTCAAGCGTGCCTTAACTTACTTGAGCGAAAAGGGCTATCTTCACTGCGAGGCGGGAGAGTACATCCAGCATTTATCCTTACCCGACAAGCTACCCGCAGAGCTGGTGCGTCAAGTCAGCACCGAAGCCCCCCAGGCCATCGGGCTTAACGTTGAAGCGACCAGTCTAATCATCAATAGTGTGGAGCGGATTGCCGACATCCTAACAGAAAATTTCCATTCGGCTGAGATCTATACAGCTGAGGAGGTACCTGAGATTTACCAAAAGCAGTTCTATACCAGTAACCTTGTGATGCAGCGTGCCATGGACGCCCTGCTCCAGCACTGGAAGCCAGAAGGCCCGCTGCAAATGCTTGAAGTTGGCGCCGGGATTGGGTCAACAACTGCACAGATTTTGCCGATGCTCCCAGGCGATCGCACTACCTATGTTTACACCGACATTTCCAACTATTTTCTGCAATACGCCCAGCAGCATTTCGGAGCCTACTCATTCTTGGAAACTCGCCTATTGGACATAGAGCAGCATCCTCAGACCCAAGACTATGAGCTGCATAGCTTTGATGTCGTAGTTGCCGTCAGCGTGTTGCACGCGACCCGAGACATTGCTGAGACCCTAGTCCACATCGCTCTATTACTCAAGCCAGGCGGCGTTCTGCTAATGCTGGAGGAAACAAAGTTCTATGCGCCTTTCGACTTAACCATGGGACTGCAGCAGGGCTTTGACCGCTTCGAAGATACAGGGCTGCGACAGCACCACCCACTGCTCTCCCGAGACGAATGGCGACGGTCAATCCTGGAAGCGGGATTCACTGATTTTCAGGTTGTCGCCCAGCAAAACACGATTGCTGAACAGCTCGGCTTTGATGTGCTCATCGCTCGTGGGCCGACCACGGTCCAATCGTTTGATGCTCAAGCACTCAAAACCTACTTGGAGCAGAAGCTACCAACATACATGATTCCCCAAGACTATGCGGTATTAGATGCCATTCCCCTGACGAGCAACGGTAAAGTAGATCGCCGCAGCTTACAAACTCTATGGCAGATGGAATCACCAACAACCTCTGAATACGTTGCGCCTCAAAATGCAATTCAAGAGATACTCGTGGCAATGTGGCAAGAGCTGCTGGGGTGCGATCGCGTTGGCATTCAAGACAACTTTTTTGGCTTGGGGGGTGACTCCCTGATTGCAGCTCAGGTCATGACTCGGGTGAGAGAGAATTTCCAGGTAGAAGTCTCGCTTCGTCAGCTCTTCCAAGAGCCAACTGTGGCTCAACTGGCTGAGGCGATCGCTCAAGCTTTGGCTGAACAGATTGATCCAGAACTCCTCAAAGATCTGGAGACGATGTAGAGTGAGTGCCTGTATCTAAGCTAAAGGCACTAGCGCAAGCAAGCTTTGAAGTTAGCGTATCTTACGTAATTTCGTGTCGAATCCATTGGACTCAACACGAAATTACGTAGAGCGACAAAATGGCAGAGAAAAAACGGGTACAGCGTCTTAAGTAAGACTTCTCAGCCAATGCATTGCCATGCTAACGCTGTACCACAATCAAAACGTCAACCCATACCGCAGGCTGAGGCTCCGCCCTCTCCCTGCCTGTCGAATAAGTTCTTGAATTCCAATTCGCTCCTGAGATGAAACTTGGAAATAATCAACGTTGAGGAGATTCTCAACGCCTAGCTGGAGCTGTCCAGGGCCAATGTCCAGACTGCTGATCAGGTCAACCAAGACGTATCCATCAATATCAAAAAAATCGGTTCCTGCATTAATCGCTCGGCTGCGATCGCTTACAAGGATGCTTTGAATTCGAGTTCGCCAACCGGGAAGGGTTTCATTTTCGATGTATAGCCGTATCGTCGCCGGCTGAACGTCAATCGAACTCAAAGGCTGAAAATCTCCTTCGTCACCTGGATCAAAGTCTCCTTCATTCCAGGTAACGCTTCCGCCCACGAGCCAGCGGTCGGTCGGTCTCCAGTCTGTCGTGAACTCGATACCAAAGTTGCGCTGGGGAGCGCGAACCGTCTCAGTGAAGCCAGATGGATCGACAACTAGCGCACTACCTAATTCAGATGTAGTCAAGAAGCCGGCTAGACTAAACTCGATCTGCTCCCAAATGCCGCGAACACCAACCTCATAATTGTTGACTTTTTGAGGTTCTAAGACAAAATCATCTTCGATATTCGTACCTTCCGGAAGAAAGCCTAAAAAACTGTCAAGGTTAGGAAAGGAAAACCCTTGGGCAAAGTTAAAAAATAGGCTGATGTTGGGCGTCGTACGGTACACAATGCCAGCATTAAACACGACATCGTCACTAGATACACGCCCACCTTCAATATCTGGCGGCGGTTCAAAGAAATTCGTAAATGGAGAACCAGTAAAGTCATCAATGTCCGCTGCAATGTTCTCATAGCGCAATCCGCCACTTAAAATCACCTCATTGATCGGCTCCCATTCCAGCTGGGCAAAAGCCCCCACATTTCTGATGGTATAGGGAGGTGTCTGCGTCGGCGTGCCGATGACTTCTACATCACCCTCATCAAAAGACTCTGGGTCGATATCGTTAAAGGGGGCTTCATTCTCCTCCCGCCCAAAGTCTGCTCCCCAGAGCACACTGAAGTTGTTGGTGATCTCTGTATCAAACTGTAATCGTGCTCCAATCTCTTCGACATCCAAATTCGTTTGAAACACGCGGGGCGCAAAGGGGAATAGTTCATCGGCAAATCGACCGCGAATATCAGCTGGAATCTGAGTCAGGTCAAAGGTTCGGTAATAAACCTGCGCATCAAGCTGAGAGTTCAAAATATCTTCGTTGCGATAGGTAAGGTTCACAGTCGCAACATTTTGCCGGGGGTCATCATCAAAATCAAGATTACCCACTCGCAGAGCCTCGGATCGCTGAAGACCTGGAATCGTCAATACAACTGGATCCGGGATGAACTCACTTTCAAAGTTGCTGTTGAAAAAGGTGGCTCCTAGCTGAATACGCTGAGTCTCGGAGAGATCATAGCCTAACTTACCGAGTACTCCAATGGTACGATTATCGTTCGACAACCCATCCGGAGGGATTCGATTGCCGCGAGCATCAAAGGTAGCTTGATCGACATCAAGAGCGGTATTGACTCGGAAATCAAATTGTCCTTCCCGTCCTGATACGCCAGCCTGTAACCGATAGCCAAACCCATCATCCGCTAAGTTACCGATATCGGGCCTGAGCGTCACAGCGGCTTCGCCCACAAATCCTTCCTCAACAGGGAGACGAGTAATGATGTTAATGACGCCCCCGGCTGCACCATCGCCATACACGGCACTCGGACCTCGAACCACCTCAATCCGTTCAATCGTCGAAGGATCAATAATTGTCAGCTCTGTTGAAAATGACGTATTGGTATTTTGTGGAATGCCATCAATTAGAATCAGTGCCGTTCGTCCACGCAAATTTTGACCTCGCGTACTGCCTGAGTCCGTCGGTGGTCCCAAACCTGGCACCAAATTTCCAAGAATTGTAGATAAATCATTTCGTGCAAAGGTCTGTTGCTCAATCTCTTCGCGTTCAATGATGGTCACCGATCGAGGGATTTCGAGCAGCGGCTCCTCGGTTCGTGTAGCAGAGACGATAACTTGAATGGCGTCTTCATCAGGAATACGGTCTGCTGTTGCAACCCCAGGAACAACAGTGAGCGCCAAGCCCTGGGCTGTACCAGCTAGATTTACATCTGGAGGGGCATCAGAGCCAGTCACAGTAATCCGAATGCGATCGCCCTCCAGCGCGTTGACGCTGACCAAAGCAATGCCATCTGCTGGATTCGCAACCTGAAAATCCTCGCCATCTGGCAATGAAAGCGCTACGTTATCGATGTCTGCAATAAATGCATCTCCAACAATCTGAGTTACTGGAGACGAAAGTTGTCCCTCATCGGTTTCGAGGACAATATCCACTCCAGACTCACTTGGAGAGAGCACCACATTTGTAACTTGAACCGGCGATGGTTGATCCGCTTGAGCAAATTGAGTCACCCACTCATCCATTGTCGCGGCTGGATGCTCCAATTCACTCAACAGCACTGCCTCTGGCTCAATCGTGTTCAATTCACTGCCCTGCGGCTGCTCAAGAGAAGTATTCATCCGCTCTTCTTGGGCTCGCCCCGTGTATTCTTGACGAGTCGGCTGTTCCTGACTCGATGAATAAACTGTTACCTCTTCTTCTCCTTGAGCAACAATAGAGGACCCAGTCTCTTCTGCAGCGATTCCTCCCTTAGCTACAACTAATGAAAGACTTCCTCCCAAAAGGACACTGACCCGCACAAGGCGTTGCAGCAATAGAAACGAATTCCACATTTTCTCTCACACCATAAACTTCACATGCACGTTGAATCACTGCATAAGCAACACCTCAATTCATCACTTAGCAGCAACATTATGGGAATCAACGCCTTAATTACGAATAATTCCTATTAAGGAAGAATACAGCAATGACACTTGTTGCACATCACGTCAATGTCTTTGAGACGGACGGTTTTCGTCTTCGAAACGGACTTTATGCGCTAGACTGCGATCGCCACTTCAATGGCTTGAAATTAATGCACTCTTTTGCACGAACTGTTTAGGGCTAGCACCATACTTTCGTTTGAAGCCAGCAACAAACAAACTACGACTTACATTGTGCAAGCTTGTGGATGAGCGATACAGGAGTCTGGCGAAAATTTTTGAGTGGCCATTGAGTCATGCGACTACTTAAGTAACCTCTATTTTATACGGCTCCTACTCAAGCGATTGGATACACATTATCGTCTAACTTTCTAGAATGGCTGCGATTGAAATCCTGTCGTTATCGTGAATGACCATAAATGAGTTATATC
>JBCBJE010000198.1:0-7949 GCA_038523735.1 Cyanobacteria bacterium J06626_18
GATTCAGTATGACAGCACTGAGGTTGGAGTCGCAAATGAACTCGTGGAAAGAGGAATCCCCAAGGAAAATATCGTCCCTGCCTACCATTCTCCTTTTATTAGGTGCGTAAACTAAAAGAAGAACTTGATATTCTGCCGCTATTAAGCATCCCTTACTGTTGTTTCAGCATAGCTTGACTGCAGATTGCTGCTCAGCCAACGGTCAAACGCGAAGGATAACCCTCGTCTTGACGTGTCAAGGAATGTTAAAAACCACTGTCAAGGCTCGGTTCGGCGAGAAATTCTCGTTCATTCCCAGAGGGATGGGGCATAATCAGCCATAACGATGCGAGGGGTCGCTACACAGCGCCAAACGGCGGCAGCGTTTGGTTGCGGGCATCCGCATTCAGCATTAGGCGATCGCATCCGTCGGTTTACTGGTTCTGGTCATGGTTGACTACCCTGTTTGACCGTAGAGCCATTCAGTTTCAGTTCCTTCGGGGGATACGCTGCTATGAAGGTCAAAGTCAAGAGTGACACGCTATTTAAGCTCAAACCCAAGATGTCTGATGAACTGGCGGACTCTGAGAAGGTGTTTGTGAAAAATGGAACTGAATACGAAATTGAGTTCTATGCTGATGTCGGTAACAGTCATGTGCGGCTGGAGCTAGCCAATGCTGCTCCAGGAGACTCCAAAACTTTTACCTGGTACGCCTACAAACCTGACGTGGAGATTACAGGCTCAGGGGTAACTGCAAAGGTTGTCAGCGACACGCTATTCAAACTGCAACCCGTTATATCCACCCAGCTATCCAATCGTGAAAAACTCTTCGTCAAAAACGGCACTGAATTTGAACTGCAATCCCACTCGCCAGCTGCTGGCAACCATACTCGCTTAGCGATCGCCAATGCATTTTTAGGGCCTGAGAATCGCAATACCTGGTATGCCTATAACCCAGACATAGTCATCACAGGCCAAAAGATTACTCTGAAAGTGATCAGTGACACGCTTTTCAAGGCCAAACCGGTGATGTCCAGCCAGCTAGAGGCTAAGGACAAGGTATTTGTGCCGAATCGGACCACCTTTGAGCTGCACTCCTACGGTGAGGCGGAAGGTAATCACGTCAAAGTAGCCCTCTCGGGAGCGTTTTTGGGACCTGAGAATCGCACAACCTGGTATGCGTTTGCGCCCGATATTGAAATTGAAGGAAACGACCCCAAAAATAACCCCAAAGATTCTAACTCTGCTAGCGGCAGTGGCTCCTCGCAGACTAAAGATAAAGGTACCGCACTCCGGTTTCCTGGCTTTCGAGGCGTTTACTACACGAACAATTCCATCATCTCGGGCGGCAATTTTACCTGGGGTGAAGCTACTCATGGCGGCACTCGGATTCCAGTCAGTTCTAGTGTGGTGTACGGTATGATTCGCATCGCGGAGGCTCTAGAAGAGATCCGCACGATGTTTGGCAATCGACCGATGCAGATTAATTCTTGGTACCGTGATCCGGTCACCAATGCCAACATCGGCGGTGCCAGCATGTCCCGTCATCTCACGGGTGATGCCGTTGACTTCGTAATCCAGGGCTATCATCCCTACGATGTCTTTGCCGAACTAGACTATTGGTGGGGTTCCCGAGGCGGTCTTGCTAGTTCCACTGTATTCACCCATATCGATGCTCGGGGCTATCGTGCCCGGTGGGACTATGGGTATTAGGAGGAAAAGAGGGTAGAGGGTAATGGGTAATAGAAGCAGGGGAAGCAGAGCAGGGAGTCAGAATCCAAAATCTCCTCCACTCTCCACCTTCTACCCTTCACTCATCCCCCCCGCTTCAAAATCACTGCCGGGCCAAATCCAAATCAGCCGATTGAGAAGGTTCTGCGGGTAGGGTGAGGACTTTTTCGGAACGGTGTTTGTCGGTTTCTCTGAGACGCTGACTGAGGAAGCGGCAGATTTCTAAGATAATGTGCGGGCGCTGGGTAATGAGGCTGAGGAAGCGGTTCTTCTCAAGTTTGAGGAGGGTACAGTCTTCGAGGGCAACGGCTCCGTCCCAGCGGGGAGCATCGTCAAATAGGGCAATTTCGCCAAAATATTGGCCTTCGCTGAGTTGCTTGAGTTCGCGGGGGACACCGTCGATTTTTTTGACGAGTTGTACAGTACCGTCAGCAATGATGTACAAATGCGTGCCCCAATCACCTTCGGCAAAGATAACTTCGTCCGCCAGTACCTGGGTCTGTTCAAGGCTCTTGTCGATGAGTAGAAGCTCATCTAAAGAGAGGTTCTTGAAAAGTGCCACGTTTTTGAGTAGAAGCAGTCGATTCATGGCGGTGTTAGTAGACAGCTTTGACTGATCGATCGCCCCAAAAATTTGGCTGGCGACCTGTTTAACAAAGGGATCGGGATCATCTAGTAGACCCGAGGGAACTGTGGAAAGGGCGATGAGGGCGCCTGTTTTGATCCAGCGGTCCTTCGATTCTAGAGCCTCCAGCAAAAGTCGATAGCCCTTTGTCCTGAGCCACTGAGGCGTTGCTTGAACTCGACTGGGTGTTGGCTCAGGGGTGCTCTGGGACTCTAACAGGGGCATTAGCGGCATCACAAAGCGGCGATGGCTGAGGGAGGCTAATACCTCGAGCGCATTTTCCAGTTCACTTTGGTCATTGATAGCTAGCAGGCGATTGACGGCATTAACGGTACGGGCATGTCCTAAGGCTGAGAGGA
The DNA here is from genome assembly GCA_038523735.1 of Cyanobacteria bacterium J06626_18. Classification (GTDB taxonomy): domain Bacteria; phylum Cyanobacteriota; class Cyanobacteriia; order Phormidesmidales; family Phormidesmidaceae; genus SIO1E4. The sequence continues at coordinate 2,696 of JBCBJE010000198.1, forward strand.
CATAGAGAACTTTTTGAATGAGGCGATCGTGATAGTCAGCAATGGCGACTCGGAGGGGTTGCCAGCGGGGATCATCCGTGGGGATTTGCTGCTGCCACTTGCGCGTTTGGGCCAGTTGTCGGTAGCTGGGAGCTAGATAGTCGAATAGGAGGTTGCTAGCATATTTGGTTCGCACGAGGCCGATCGCCGTGATGGCTGTGCTGACAACTGCCGCATCCAGGGAAGTTAGGTTGGTTTGAGCGATCGCTAAGCCAGGGCGACCATAGGCAGCGAGGGCACTGGCTGCGCGCTGGCGCACCCGAGGATCGGCATCGCCCAGGTGATGACTAATGGTGGCTAACTGATCAGCGCTGCGAGTGAGGCCCAAAAGGTCGAGGGCCGCCATCCGCACCATCGGGTCTGAGTGTTCTAGCTGGGCATGAGCCAGCGTAGCAACCTGCTCGTCACTACGTTGAGTTTGTTGCCGCAAAACCTCTAAGCCAGCGCGAATGACGTCAGGGCTAGATTGAGTCAGAATCACCTGAGGAATCAGGGGATTTAAAGCTGGATTTTTGCTGTATGCGACTACGCGGGTCACAATGCGAGCTGTTGTACTGTCGAGCTCAACCGACCAGTCTGCTGCCGCGATGGCATCGGTCAGGAGCTGAGCGATCGCCCCCAATACGCGCAATTCTTTTTGGGGACTTTCGAGCCAAATGCTGATTTGTTCGCGGCTAGGGCGATATTGGTTAATCAGCAACACTTCGAGGGCAAAGGCTTCAAGCTTAGGTTCTGCCAGCTGCTGTTGAAAGTGATCCAGTAAATAGAGACAGTCGGTGAAGAGGGCGATCGCACTGCTATGGACTTGGATGTCGGCCCCGGGAACCAGTGCTTCCACTTCAGTCAGAAATTCTTCTGGCTGGTTCATGCGGGCGGCGAGTTCGAGTCCTTTAATCTGCGTGTAGCGATCGGAGTCGGTTAAGAGCTGCCGTACTGCCTCGCCTGACTGTGGCGAGACTGGAATCGGATACGTCTCAAATTCATCTAGATTGATGCTGTTAGAGCGAATCATTGCTTCAAGGCCACTGGCGTAGAACCGCCCCATCGGTAGCCGCACCAACAGCAGCACAACCGTCAATCCAGCCACCAGCCAAGCAATCTGCAGCAGGCTAAACCGGGTTTCACAGAGCCACAATAGACTACCGGCCAGCGTCAGCCCAATCGAGTAAATAAAACCATCACTTAGAGCGCGAATACGACCAATAAATTCACGCGGAATTGCGTTGTAGTTAAGTTGGTGAACAGGCAGGTTGATGGCTTTGTAGAAGGCGTCGCCGTTGACATGCAAGCCAATGGCTGATGGTAGACCAAAGTTAGATATCAGACCGCAGAAGCTGATGAGTGTTGTGATTGGATAAACGGGATTCATCTGAGCCACGCCTACGATTTTGAGGAGAGGCCGGGTCATCCCATAAATGACAGCGATTTGGACAACACTGATAAGAATGCGCATCAGGCCCAAAAAGCCGGTCAGCGCCTGATCGGTGAAGTAGTCGCCGTAGATGCTGAACCAGAGGAACTCAGAGCTGATGTAAATGATCACCAGTAGAAAACTACTGCTTGCCAAAAACAGCACTAGCGGATAGCGCTTGACTAAATCAGGAAAGGTTTTGAGGGAGGCCCAAAGGTTGACAGACAGGTCTGATTTAGCTCTGGTGAGCTGGCGTTGCGAACTTTCTAGATACAGCAACTGCGCAAACCCCAGGGCAAATACAATCGGTAAGCACAGCAGCAAGTCACGAGTTCTGAAGTAGTGCGACAGGAGGGTCGTTAATCCCCCACCGGTCAGCATGCCAATGGCCTGGGCAATGCCGATGTACGGCGCATACCGCTTATACTCCAGTGTTGTGAAGTAGTCGGTTAGCAGGCTGGGATACAGTACGTTGTTGTGAAAATCCCACTGAAAGAAGACGATAATCAGCAGGGCGTAGTAAGTATAGGGCGACTCTTGAGTCAGTAACAGTCGCAGCCCAAGTGCTAGGATAATTGACCCCAGCAGCACATAGCGAAACAAGCGCGGACGACTGTAGCGATCAACGACCTGAGAAAATAGTACGTAGGCAGGCATGGAGCACAGGCCAATGAGCATAAATGCCTGTGGCAAATGCTCAGCGCCAATATAGCTGACGAATAGAGAATTGCCGATCGCCATCCCCAATACGCTGTAAACCAGCACCGTTGCTGCCAACAACAACAGCTGGACAAGACGATTAGGGAGCAGTTGCGTCCATGAGAATTTATCGAGTTGCACGTATATCGTTGATATGTGAAATCAGCTTGTCAATGGGCGTGTAAAAAAGGAAAAGTGGAAAAAGAACTTTATAAAGATGAGGGAACAGAGCGATCGCTCGCCTCCTCCCCTGTACATAGTTTGCCAGGTTCAGTCACCGTTACATCCGTAGAGATGCTGGCGGACGCTTGTACGAATGGTGTCAGGGCGGCGGCTACGAGCAGAAAGACGCCGCCCACCACCACGGCTGATAGACGATTGTCGTGTAGCCAATGCTCCATCACCCAGCCAAAGGCCAAGGAAACACCAATTTCGGGCAGCACAATGAAGAAGTTGAAAATGCCCTGATAAATACCGCGCTGTTGGGTGGGGATTGCGAACGTCAAAATTGCGTAGGGTATCGACTGGGCACTGGCCCAAGCGATACCAAACCCGGTCATTGAGAGCAAGAGCCATATCGGCTGATGAATTTGCACCAGCAAAATGAGACCGACACCACCACAGGTCAGACAAAAACTATGAACCGCTTTGCGACTGATGCGGCGAGTCAGAACTGGCAGGATAAAGGAAAAGATAATGCAAACGACATTAAAGACGGCAAAGCAAAGCCCCGCCCATTCGATACCTTCGTTGTAGAGGGCGGAATCGAGATCTACAGCACCAAAAATATTGCGCGCAACCGCAGTGGGAAAGTAAATAAAGAAGCAGAAAATGCCTAGCCAGGTAAACATTTGCACCCAGGCTAGCTGCTTCATGGTGGGGGGCATATGTCTCAGCGCCTGCCAAGTAGCTTGAAGGCTGTTAAAAAGGCCGCTGTGTTCTTCTTTTAATTGCTCAAATCGGTCCAGATTTTTAGGCGGCCGTTCGGGGGTTGTGAGAATTGTCCACAGGATAGTGGTGAGAAAGAGAGCTGCCCCCAGATAGAAGGAGAGTTCTACGGTCAGGGGAATGCGACGATCGCCATTAGTTGTAGGGTCGACAGCCAGCCAATGATTGAGCAGCCACGGCATGCTAGAAGCGGCGATCGCCCCGATACCCACCATCACACTCTGCATAGCAAACCCCTGGGTGCGCTGCTTCTTCGGCAATAAATCGCCGACAAAGGCTCGATAGGGCACCATGCTGATGTTGGCACTGGAATCTAATAGCCACAGCAGCCCGACCGCCATCCACAGGGCTCCACAGCTGGGCATCAGAATGAGTGCGATCGCAGCTAGAATTGCACCGATCAATAAATAGGGCCGCCTACGGCCTAGTGGTCCCCAGGTATAATCGCTCAGGTTGCCGATAATGGGCTGTACCAACAAACCCGTCAACGGTGCGGCCAACCACAGGATGGGAATTTCGTGGGCATTGGCCCCCAGATGCTCAAAAATGGAACTCATGTTGGCCATCTGCAGGCCCCAGCCAAACTGAATGCCCAAGAAGCCTACATTCATGTTCCACAGCTGGAGAAGGGTAAACTCAGGCGCAGATGTACCTGACCCGTCTAGTTTTACAGCCTGAGACTCGGTCGCGATATCGGAATCTGTCATGGGTGGTGGATGACTCTGGAGCCGTTGGAGATCCGTGTAGAGGTAGGGGGAGCTGAAGCGGAAACACCTGCGTCTGAGGATTACAATCAGCCTAAGCCGATGATAAACTCTCCTGAAGCTAAAGTCTGTAGGGTAAAGTGCAATTCAAATCCCGAAGATATTTGACACAAGGCGTTTCATCATTATTCTGGCACCGCTTTCAGGAACCCCATGGGATCAGGTAATTACCAAAACTGTACCCGTGGCAAAAGGACCGGTTGGTTGGGATAAAGAATCCACAAAGAAGCGCTTCCGGCACCAGTGTTTTTCTAGTAGACTATGGCGACTAGGGTCGCTGCATGCCTGATTTTGGCATCTGCTCAGAACCATTGGAGCTACAAGGATGACCGTCGAGCAAGAATTAGTGGACATCAAAGAACAGCAGGCTGCTAATGCTATGCAGATTGCCTCCAATGCGGAAGCAATCACCGCCCTCACTCAGAAGGTCGACGATGTGGTTAGGCGGGTGGACCACGTGATCAGGCGCGTTGATGGGGTGATTCAACGATTTGACTCGCTCTCGCAGCGATTTGATGAGCACCTAGAACAGGCACAGCGCGATCGTGCTGCCATCCAAGCTAATCAGGAAATTATGCAGGCTATGCTAACTCAGATGACCAGCAACACGCGTCGCCTTGATGTTTTGGAAGCGCGGTAAGTTCAGGAGACGGGTTCCTTCAAAGAACCCAGTCCCCGGATTAGGATGCAAGGGCAACTTCTACTGTTTCTTGCAGCTTGCCGTTCTGGTACAGCTCGATCATAATGTCAGAGCCACCAAGGAATTCGCCGTTGAGATAGACCTGGGGAATCGTTGGCCAGCTGGAATATTCCTTAATGCCTTGGCGAACATCATAATCGGACAAGACATCAAACGTCTCGAACGGAACGCCCAAGGCGCCCAGAATTTGAACGACGTTGTTAGAAAAGCCGCACTGGGGCATGAGCTTGTTGCCCTTCATGAAAACCATAATTTTGTTGCCGTTGATCAGGCTTTCGATGCGTTCTTTTACTTCGGGAGTCATGGCTAAACCTCGTGTTCTGGTTAGGTGAGCAGAATTAGGCGCTGAGCAGCTAGCGGCGACTGGGCCTATCGTATCGCATGCGGATCAGTGTCTTCGTTGTTCTGGGCACTTCGGGCCTTCTAGGCACGCTGGCTAACGGCAGACCAGTCTTCTGGCGTATACGTTTTGAGCGCTAAAGCATGGATGGCTTCGGAGGACATGGCCTGCTGAACGGACTTGTACACAAGCTGATGTTGCTGAACTAAAGAGCGTCCAGCAAACTGACTAGACACCACAGTTACCTCAAAGTGATCGCCGCCCCCAGTGAGGTCGTTGACCTGCACTTCAGCATCAGGCATTTCGACCTGGATCATCGTGACAATCTGTTCCTGGGTGACCATGTGCTTTCC
>JBCBJE010000199.1:0-7919 GCA_038523735.1 Cyanobacteria bacterium J06626_18
AGTCAATCTCCAGCCACTCAATCTCCCTGAAAGGAACCGGCCCCAGTCCATCGTGCTCAAGGTAGCCGTTTGTAGGAATCGACCAAGTGCCCCAAGTCGTTGGTTCCGGTTCAAAAACCCACTTAATCCGAGAACGAAGCGGTAACCCTTTTACGTTGTCAGTCAATTGCCGCCATCGTGTGTTGTTGTAGCAACCAACGAGTTGTCGGGCTGCAATGGCTTTGAGCAGTTTTTCTCTTAAATCCATATGCTAATGGCCTAGCCATCATCGCGCTGCATCAGATAGTCAAGTACGCGGTCTATCTTCTCTAGAGCCGCCTGCGTAGTTCGACGAAATGCTTCAAACTCAGCGCGATCAGTAGTAGCCTGTAGTGCCAGCTGTGCCATCGTGCGTTCTAGTCGCGTGAGCTGTCGCGAGTTTTGCTCAATTTGCCCTCGATTTGCTCAGCGTTTTGTCTAGACACCTCAGCGGTCTTCAGCATCATGTCACCGGCAGCGACAAATAGATTTTCCAGATGACTTAGACACGCTTCGATGGTTGGGTCGGATATTGCAAATCTCTTGGGCAGGGCTTCTATGGTAGCTAATTAGCGATCGCCAAGACCCCAGGGGTTTTGACTGGGCCAGAACGATCTCTAGGCACCCGACAAAACCCTGGGATCTAGTCCCAGCAAACCCTGGAAGCTATCTATACTGCCCGAGCGGGACGTTGAGCCACCTGAGACGCGGAATTGTTCACCTTTGTATCCTGGGTGTCCATAGCTGTGAACTCGATGTGGTTGACTAGCGTAGTCACAAACGCAAAGAGCAGGAATGGCAAAGACAAGACCAGTACAAGGCCTACAGAGACCAAAGCATAGAGGGGTTGGCGGGCTCCCATGAGGCCCATTGCCGCTGCGAGACTGATGAGAAGCACCACTAGCCAGACAATAACCTGTCCATAAATATCGCCAAAGGTCAGTGTGCAGGTGAAACGATACCGTTGTAGCTTATCCATAATGCTGCCTATGGGGTTTAGTTTTTTGGTTATTCTCAGGATATAAGCCCCATTTTAGAAAGTAGCGTTCCTCAACATTTTTGAAGATATTGAATAGAACGGTTACATAGGTTGATGCTGAGGCAAGTAAGCAATCTCTCGTGAAACAATTTTCTAAACGATATGCTGCCAAGATGTCCCATGCTGATAAGCGCCGGTCATCCCCAAATAAGACTGCCTATCGCTACCTGATTTTTTACAAACCCTACAATGTGCTGACCCAATTCAGTGACAAAGAGGGCGATCGCGCCACCTTAAAGGACTTCATCAACGTCCCAGACGTCTATCCAGTAGGGCGTCTAGACCGCGACAGCGAAGGATTGCTGCTGCTTACTAATCATGGCCGCTTACAACATCGCCTCAGCGACCCGCAATATGGGCATCCCCGGACCTATTGGGTGCAAGTAGAGCGCATGCCAAGTGAAGTAGCCCTGCAGCAGCTCTCGCAAGGTGTTATTATTCAGGGTCATCGGACGCGCCCCGCGCAAGCACGACGTTTGGATCAGGAGCCTGCCCTACCTCCCCGTCAGCCCCCTATTCGTTACCGTAAATCAGTGCCAACCTGCTGGCTAGAGCTGACCCTACGCGAGGGGCGCAATCGTCAAGTCCGTCGGATGACAGCAGTTGTTGGGCATCCTACACTGCGGCTGGTACGAGTTGCGATTAGCCACCTAACGCTACAGGGATTAGCACCAGGAGAATGGCGATCGCTTACCCACGCGGAACAAACCCAACTGCTATCTGACAGTGCCCCTGTATAAACCTCGGAACAAGATTTTGTACAGTCTCTGTAGAGTGGGAGCGATTGCGCGGATACGGATGGGCAGGTCTGTAATTTTCGGATATGGTTGTTGAAATTGTCACTAGCTCGCCTTGGTTGTCCTCCATACTCGCGACATCAAGTTTGTGTCCTTCTACACCGAAGGAAGACTTGATTACAGGCGGAGGACGCGTATTTCCTAACCAGACAGCTGCTTTTTAGGTAGGCTATGGGGATAAACCGTTTGCGACACCTTGCCAGATATAAATTTGGACCCTGGCCATGATTGTCTGTCCACACTGTCAGTTCGAGAATCCAACCCTAAACCGTTTCTGCCAACGTTGCGGTAATCCTCTCAAGGGGTTGCGGGCGATTATCACACGCTCCGCCAAGACAGCAGGGCCGACGATAGAAACCAGCCACAAAACTGCGTCGTTAGAAGAGCCCTATGCAGAACGACGGTTGGGGGAAGAAGCGGCTGCACCTACCAGCGCCACACTGGCAGACTTATTGACGGCGGAAAATTATCTTGATCCTGAAAAGCGATATCAGCTACGCCATCCAATTGAGAATGGTCAGCTGCTATCGGAAGAGTTGGAACTCGATATTGTTGATTGTCAACCAGCAACGGATTCGCCTGTGGCACTGATGCTGGTTGTAGAAGCCCAAACCCAGGATGATACGGCCTTAGCTGATCGCCTCCCGCCGCTAGCCTATCCTTACTGGAAGCTTCAGGACCAGTTTTTTCCAGTTATTCCAGAGCTGCAGGCTGCTTGGCAGGAGCAATCTTTCACTGTTTTGGTTCTCGAAGATCGTTCGACTTGGCGTCAATTATCTGATGTTTGGAGTTCGGAATCGGCTGAGCCGCTAGAACTGATTCATTGGTTCTATGAAATGGTTGACCTTTGGGAGAGCTTGGTTGCCTTTGAAGCGGAACCGAGCCTGCTAAATCATGAAAACCTGCTAATTGATGACGATCAGATTTTGTGCCTCAAGCGCTTGCTGTATCGTCCCAGCGATCGCACCTACGACTTAAAAGACTTGGGACTGCTCTGGCAATCCCTACTGCAAAAATCTTCGGATAGCCGCTTTGCGCCCTTGGAGCAGCTAGCCATGGCAATTGGAACCGGCGAAGTGACCGAACCCGAAATCATCAAAGAACGTCTAGCCCTCATTGCCGATACTATTCAGGGAGAAACGGCGGCAGAGGCGCCAGCAGAGGATGAGCTGTCTAGCGCTACAGATACTGATGGGATAGAGGTCTCTGCTGAGACAGGCGTGGCAGACACTGCTGCCATCAATGAGCCAGAAACCGTACCCATTGATGATTTGCTTCTAGAGGACATGCTGGATCCGATCGATGACGGTGAAGCTAACGACGAAGCCGATGACGAGACCCCCAGCGACCTGCCGACAATGGCACTGCCCATGCAGCTTTATCAACTGGATGAGGCAGGCCAAACGCATGTAGGGCGTCAGCGGACGCATAATGAAGATTCCTTTTACGCTGAGACAGACCTACGCCGCATTGACAGCCCCGATGGCACCAGTTTGGAGGCCCGTGGCCTGTACATCCTTTGTGATGGTATGGGTGGACATGCCGGGGGTGAAGTCGCCAGCACTCTAGCCGTAAATACGCTCCGTGATCATTTTGAAATTCACTGGCAGGCTAATCTGCCCGATGAAGCTACCCTCAAAGAAGGCATTCTGCGCGCTAACCAAGCAATTTTTGAACTTAATGAGACGGATGCGCGATCAGGCAGCGCCCGCATGGGAACCACGCTAGTCATGCTATTGCTATTAGATAACCAGGCAATCGTGGCACACGTGGGAGACAGTCGCCTGTATGCCTTTACCCGTCAGGGGCTAAAGCAAGTAACGATAGACCATGAGGTCGGCCAGCGCGAAATTAGTCGTGGTGTGGAGCCGGCGATCGCATATGCTCGCCCCGATGCGTATCAACTCACGCAGGCACTGGGTCCCCGCGACAGCGACGAAGTATCACCTAACATCGCATCGATCTACATTAACCAAGACACGGTATTTTTGCTGTGCTCCGATGGATTAAGCGATAATGATCTCTTGGAAGAGCACGCCGAAACGCACATCGAACCCTTGCTACGATCCAATTGCAATTTAGAAGAAGGCATTACCCACCTGATCGATCTGGCAAACGAGCACAATGGCCACGATAACATCACCGCGATCGCGGTTCGAGTTAAAATGCGCCCCGACCTGGAAGCCATCAACGACTCTACTCCCGAGTAAACGCAATCCATAAGAGCGCGGAGCCTCTCGCCCCACCAGACCCGTAAGCCCGAGGGGTCTCTTGCCTCAGCCACAATCCGCAAGGGCGAGGGGCCTCTTGCCCCAAGCAGACCAAAAACCGCCCTCTCTCATCTCAGAAAAGGCGGTCGTTACAGTATTCAACAGAATAGATTCTGCTTAAGCAGCCTGACACTTTACGAAACTAATGACTAGAGGTTCTCATTCCAGCGGATAGAGAACGTCAGTGGCGTCGACTCGCGATCGCCGAGATGAATCTCAAGCGGGTACGCTGTACCGGCCTTCGGAGCAGGAACCGATAGGTTCAGCATTCCGGGACGATTTTGAGTTACGGTTTGCCCTACACTTGGCAAGCTCAACTGCCCAGCCTCAGGGAGCTCTACCGAAAGGCTGATGTGGTCTGGGGTTCCCGGCTGGTGACTAACGGTCAACTGAATGGCTCCTTCCGTTGTTGACCACTCACGTTGCGCAGTCGGGTTCTGGGGCGTCAGGGTGACCGCCAGCGTATCCAGAATATCCTTGGCTGCAAGCATTGCCAAAGTTACCTGCTGCTGAGGGTTAGCGCCTTCATAGCCTTCGGGGAAGGCAGACTCCAAAACCTTCATATCTTCCTGCTGGTTGGATGCCCCTCTTACAGTGGCGTTAGCCAGAACAAGTCCAGCAATCTGATCCATGGCCTGAGGCTGATCAGGAAACAGCAATTCAACCGCTTTAACCAGTTGAATACCAGGCTGCAAGGACTCTGCAACCAGTTCCTGACAACGATTTAGCAAACCAGACAAAATGTCCTCAGGTAGGGTCGTGGGTAGCTGCAGCGATCGCAACTGTGTTAGCCACGGGGCAGGAACACTAACAGAAATATCAATGGGATATTCCTGCAAATCAGACTCCCAAGGGAACAAAGGGGGTCTTAGATCAATCTCTGTCTGGAGACGACGTTTGAGTACGGTCTGTAAGTGATTTTGCACGGCGGGCATCTCTCCCAATTCGGATAAAGGGGGCATTTTCATCGAAAAATCACTGCTGAAGGCCGACGACGATTCTTGCACCGGAGATGGGGGGAAACCTTCTCGGTTAATAGAGGAAGATGTCCCTAGCGGCTCGGACATTGAATTTGCTTGCGATAGAGTCTCATCTAAGTCGTCAACCTTCCCTGATGGCGAAGAGACTGTCCAGCTAAAGTATTCAAGGAGCCCTAGTAAAAAGCTCCGAATAGAATCTGAGTCTCTTTTCATCATCGGTTCACTCCCTTCCGGACAATTTGGGCTAGAGATTGCGAATTTCCCACGCTTGCTCCAGTAGCTTAGACCATTGTTTCTGCAATTGAGTCGGTGTCAGCCCCAGAGCTTTCGCGATCTCAGTATCCCCCACGCCCTGCTGTTTCAAATGCAAGAGCTTCTCCTGCTTGGGGTTAATGGCCCCATGTAAGGTTTCCCACTGCTGCGGCGTGAGTCCCAGGTTGCGATCTAAATCAGCCTCCAGCCACTCATGCACCAATTCCCAATGGTGGGAAAGCGCAAATCGGATGAGATGATACTTGAAGCGCTGTTGCAAATAATCGCGCTGACGTGGCGTGAGATTGAGCATCGCTTCAATCTCTGCCGTCGGCAGGTCCAACAATCGCAGCGTAAAGTAGTCAGCGCAATCTTCCTGGTTACGTTCCTTGAGATAGCCTAACAGCGTCTCAATCACACGATTCCGCAAAACTTCCTCAGGCAAGTCTTCCTGCTGGGCAACCAGCTCTTCCCGCAGGCGATGATGGGGCAAAAAGTCGCGGTCTTCCGAATCAGATCCACCGCCCTCCGTGGCCTGTTCAATATCCACCGTCGCTTCTGGAGGCTGCTGCTTGGCAAACGTTTGGGCTCTGAGAATAATGAGCTGCTGGCTGCGGCGTCCGGGTAGCGGAATACGTCGCTTGCCATAGCGCTCAGTAAAGGCCATGTACTCAGCCAACTCCAGCAATGTTCGCGGCTGAAAATCGGATCCAGTCTCATTCTCACGCCGAAACGCGTTGAGCGATTCCAGATAGAAACTCTGCAGAAAATCGTCAATCAAGTTGAGGCGAGCTTGATAGCTCGCTTGCGCCTGCGGAGGCGCAATGTAGCGATACACGATCGCGCTTAGCGTGCTGTGTAATTCTACACGGCCTTGCCGCGACCCTAGGCGATAATACTTAGAGCACTGCCCCAAGCGATGGTTGCCCAAGGTAATGGCCCAAGTCTCCACATCGCCAGTCGCTTGAATCCGCTGGCTTTGGTCGCAAATCCGCTGAACCTCAGCAGTCAAGCGGCCAGCAGTTTCTCGGCATCCTCGCTCAGAAGCGCGCGTCGTTCGCCTTAATTCTTTGTATAGTCTGTCAAAAAGTGCTTCCACGCCTTGGAAGAACTACCCCGATGCTTGTGATCCATAAAACATTAACACAGGAAGTTTTGTGCAACCTACTTCCGTGTTATCGAGGGCTGATGTAAAGATGGAATCTTAAAAGACGCTTCACCAAAATTTCGAGAAGACTTCCGTAGATTCCCCATAGCCGCTCTGATACACCCTTCAAAATCTCGCTTGGCGGGTATATGCAATCCAGAATCCCTGATAAATTCGCCAACTTCCCGGTATTGCGTGTGCTCAGTCAAATCATACTAAGGGCAAAGTAAATCTGTGTCTTGGTGGATAATACGGGGCCGCTTTCAGAAAAACAGCTTCATTCTTTGTGAGGTTTTGACGGAATGGGGTTTTGACGGGTGTTTGCTAAACCTGACCAAAGACTGCTGTCCAATCAAAGATTACTGTCAGAAATTCCTAACCTAGCCATGCAAAGCTAACATGAGTATTCACTGCTTGCTGGGGGGTTGTCTGTGTTTACAGAGCGACCATAGCTAGCGGCCATAGCACCACTCAGGGCTCAAGAGGGAAAGGGTATGGATGACCTAGAACAACAAATTAAGACGTTGATCACTGAAGCTCCCGATGATGGCGTTACAGGACAAGCGGTTGAGGCGATCGCGCCCGTGCTAAAAACGACGGCCAACCGCCTAAAGCACCGAACCTATTACATCTTGCAGTCGCTGAATCAGGGTTGGATGATGATGGCCATCAAACAGCGCAAGCAGCCGACCGCTCGCAAAAACGTTATCTACGCTTACCCCACCCTGAAGGATGCCGCTGCTGGACCTCAGTCTGTGAGAGATCCGCAGGTCATGGCCATTCCTACACCCGTTACCCATATCCTGTTTCAGATGCTGGCGCTCAAAAGTCTGGACAGCATCATCTTTTTCGATACGCCCGGTAACCTGACCCAAGGCACGGAAATCCTGCGCCAAGATTTTCAGCTGCTGGTGCAGGCACACCTCAAGGAATCTCAAGGCTATATCGACCCCAACGCCAATATTGGTTAGGGAACGACTGATTGGAGCACGGAATCTTCTGCCTGAATGGTGTTGTTATCGAGCAGTTCCGCAGATGTAGAGACGGTAGTGTGTGGGCAATCCGTTCGTGCTGTGGGCGATTGCCCTTCCCCTTATAAAGGCTTGGCGCTCTTACAGTCGACATCCAATCGTGTCCAACCTTCAGGTATCGCCCGTCGCAAACCCCGATCGCTCTCCTCGTTCATTGCCGGATTCAAAACTGCTACGACCAAACGCATCAATTCTCTGCGGAACCTTCCAGGTACGCCTGGATGGCAGCGGAACTATTACGACCACAGGTAGTCCTAAACAGGTAAGGATGCATTGTAGTGGTGTATGAAGTACCAGATTGCGCCAATATGATTTTCTAGCTTCTTCGAGAACGACAACGTCTTCCGTACGAGCCTTGATATGCGCTGCCGTAAGGTGCAATTGA
>JBCBJE010000200.1:0-7897 GCA_038523735.1 Cyanobacteria bacterium J06626_18
CATCGCCCATTTGGAACGTCCCAACAGTTCTGAATTTGATACCGCTACACCCAACCCAGTCATCAGCCTGCTGCCAGAACAGCATGACGTTGTGGACTTGGGGGGCACCATGCGCTTGGGGCTGTATCCTTGTCGTCTCAAGCCCGATACCCTAGCCAGCCAGCTGTATCAGCAAGAAGTGATTTATGAACGGCATCGCCATCGGTATGAGTTCAACAACGCTTATCGGACCCTGCTTCTGGAGTCGGGTTTCATCATCAGCGGGACATCACCAGATGGGCGTCTAGTAGAAATGGTGGAGTATCCCGCTCATCCGTTCTTCATTGCCAGCCAGTTTCACCCCGAGTTCCAGTCGCGTCCCAGCGCACCCCATCCGCTCTTTTTAGGCTTTATGCAGGCAGCATGTGGGCACGCGCATCCGGTGACCGTGACGCCTGCATTAAGTATGGAGGGAGTGGCCGGGTGATGGGGGAGACACAGAGGCAGGGGGATGGGGTGACGAGTTCGGAATTCGGAATTCGGAATTGTGTTAGGCGATGAGAGATGGCAGGTAAACCGTAGAGGCAGGTTCAGCCAATATTGATTGGCAAACCCCAACCCTTTGGCTCAAAACCGGCCCTAGCTATCGCAAGCGATTAGACATTGGGGTGAGAGGAATGGGCAGTGGGGGAATGAAGCAATGGGCTTAGATTTGGCAATGGTGAAGGCGGCGCGATTGCGGATTGCTCCACATATCCGTCACACACCCATGCTACGAGCAGCAGGTTTGAAGCAGGCGATCGCAGGCTGTGAATCACTCTGGCTGAAGCTGGACTGTTTGCAAGTCACTGGGTCATTCAAGGTACGGGGAGCAGTCAACAAGCTGCTATCGCTCCCAACCAAGACCCTGAAGAAAGGCATCATCACAGCTTCAGGAGGCAACCATGGGCTAGCAGTTGCCTATGCAGGCTGGATGGCCAAAGTCCCGGTTACTATCTACTTGCCCCACAATACGCCGTCCAGTAAGGCTGAGAAACTACGCCAGTGGGGAGCCCAGGTTGTGATGGAAGGAGCTGTTTGAGACGATGCCAACCGAGCAGCGTTGGCCAAAGCCGAGCAGGATCAGCTGGCCTACATTCATCCCTTTGCTGACCCCTTTGTGATAGCAGGGCAGGGAACCTTGACGCTGGAAATCCTAGAAGACTTACCTAAAGTAGACACTCTTTTGGTGGCAATTGGAGGGGGTGGCTTGATCAGCGGCATCAGCCTTACAGCGAAAGCCTTGCATCCCAACATGAAGGTGATCGGCATCGAAGCCGTTGGGGCACCGACCCTACACGACAGCCTCAAGGCAGGGAAAGTTGTCGAGCTACCAACTGTAGACACCCGAGCCCATACATTGGCTCCCCGCAAAACGGAACTCATAAATTTTGAAATTATCCGCCAGCATGTGGATGAGGTGGTGCTGGTTACAGATGAGCAGATGCAGGAAGCAGCCCGCTGGCTTTGGTTTGAACTCGGCATCGGTGCCGAGTTGAGCGGCGCTGCTACGATCGCCGCCCTCCAGTCCGGTAGCTACTGCCCTGAACCCAGTGAAACAATCTGCGCTTTGGTCTGCGGGTCAGGCACAGACGGCCTGAAATAGGATGCGACGACCATTCCTCCGGGTTGATATCGAGCAGCCTAAAAACCCTCAGAATCATCGAACTGCGGCTTTAGAAACCCTGACGCGAGGTCATTTTCTCCAAATCAGCTTGAGTTTGATGGAGCAAAGTTTCGCGGCGATCGCTATTCTGGCTCAATGAAGGTACCAGATTACGCGCTTGCAACGTCATATGTAGCTGCAGATGTGCGACATAATCGCTACATGCCTCACGTGACACCGCAATCGCTTCAGTAGAATGCTCAGAAGATGCTGACACGTTTTGTTCTCCCCGTTACGGAATGCAACGTTCCTCAACGATACTGAAGCTATCACGAGTGAGGAGAGGGTTTGGGGCTGGCGAAAAGATCCGTTACTTAAATGGGTTCTTGGTTCTTGGTTCTTGGCTGTTCGTTATTCGTTGATGGTTGATGGTTGTTCGTTGATGGTAAGCGGTAATTGGTGATTGGTAATCGGTACGCATGGCCATTACCCCATTACCCATCCACCCTCCTACCCATCCACCCCCTCCCCTTTCACCATCCAAAAGTCAGTCCTACAATAAGGACGCTCGTGCATCACTGATGAGGGTTATGGCCGCGCCTACGGATACCAACGCCAATCACGGACTGCCAGAACGATTAGCCAAACATGAGGTTCGCTACGCCACCTGCAAAGATGTGAACCCCGATGACTTGACCCCGATGATGCGCCACTACGTCATGGTGAAGGGGGAGTATCCCCACGCGCTGCTGCTGTATCGGGTTGGCGACTTCTTTGAGACTTTTTTTGAAGACGGCATCACGATTGCCCGTGAGTTGGAACTGGTTCTCACCAGTAAAGAGGCCGGTAAAGCCGTTGGCCGGGTGCCGATGGCGGGGATTCCCCATCACGCGCTGGATCGCTATTGCATTCAGCTTGTGGAAAAGGGCTATGCGATCGCAATCTGTGACCAAGTTGAAGACCCGGCTCAGGTCTCTCAGGGCGTTTTAGTCAAGCGCGAAGTTACTCGCGTCATCACACCGGGCACCGTCCTCGAAGAAGGCATGCTGAGTGCTCGACGTAATAATTTTTTAGCTGCCATAGTGATGTCGGGCCAACATTGGGGGTTGGCCTATGCCGACGTGTCCACGGGCGAATTTTTCACCACCCAAAACAGTGATCTGGAGCAGCTAGAACAAGAGTTAATGCGGCTGCAGCCCTCAGAGACATTGGTGCCAACCGATGCCCCTGATTTGCGCGCGATGCTGCGGCCTGGCGAGGGGGGAGAGCTGCTGCCCGATTGTCTGCCGCGGCAGTTTTGCTACACCCTGCGATCGCAGGGTAGTTTTGCCCATACTGAGGCTCGCCAGCGCTTGCTCGAAACCTATCGCCTGCGGTCTTTAGAAGGAATTGGCTGCGACCATTTGCCCCTAGCTATCCGTGCCGCCGGGGGCTTACTGGAATACATCGAAGACACCCAGAAAGAAACCCAAGTACCGCTGCAGCTGCTCAGCACCTACGTTCTCAGCGATTTTTTGGTGCTAGACCATCAAACCCGACGCAATTTAGAAATTACCCAGACCTCACGGGACGGTACCTACAACGGTTCACTGCTGTGGGCGCTTGATCGTACTGTCACGGCGATGGGGGGGCGGGCACTGCGGCGTTGGCTTCTACAGCCCCTGCTAGATGCGAACAAAATCCAAGATCGACAGATCACCCTTCAGGAACTGGTCACCAACGGTTCGCTGCGGACAGCCCTACAGCAACAGCTCAAACAAATTTACGACTTAGAGCGACTAGCGGGTCGAGCCGGTTCAGGCACTGCCAATGGGCGCGATCTAGTCGCCATGGCCGATTCCTTCGCCCGTTTACCGATTCTGGCCGCGCTGGTCGAGTCAGTCAAGTCGCCCCACTTACAAGCCCTGCAGTATGTGCCACCGGAGCTGGAACAGTTGGGCGACACGCTGCGATCGCACCTCGTTGAAAATCCCCCGCTGTACCTGACCGAGGGCAACCTGATTCGCCCCAACGTCAACCCCGAACTTGACCAGCTCCGCGATCAAACCAAAGGCGACCAAGACTGGATTGCCCAACTGGAGCCGACCGAGCGGGAACGGACGGGCATTTCAACACTAAAAGTCGGCTTCAACAAGGCATTCGGTTACTACATCAGCATTTCGCGCAGCAAGGCTAACCAGGCGCCCGACGACTACATCCGCAAGCAGACTCTCACCAACGAAGAGCGCTACATCACACCTGAACTAAAAGAACGTGAAGCCCGCATCTTCAACACCCAAGAGCGTGTTCATGCCTTAGAGTACGAAATCTTCCAGCAGCTTCGCGAACTGGTAGGGCACCACGTTGGCCTCATTCGCAAGGTAGCCCAAGCCGTCTCTGCAGCCGACGTTCTCGCAGGGCTTGCCGAAGTCGCCATTTATCAGGGCTACTGCTGCCCCACAATCGTCGTCAGCCGCGAAATCAGTATTGAAGATGGCCGTCATCCTGTAGTCGAGCAACTGCTGCCAGCAGGATTTTTTGTGCCGAATTCGACAGGGTTGGGAGGAAGCAGGGAACAGGGAACAGGGAACAGGGAACAGGAAATAGGAACAGAGGAGGCAAAGGGAGCTGGGGAAGAGGATCTAGGAGTCAGGAATCGGGAACCAGGAGACAACCCCCTACCCTCTACCCACGACTCTCCCCCCTCCCCCCCTCACCCCGATCTAATCATCCTCACCGGTCCCAACGCTAGCGGCAAGAGCTGTTACCTACGTCAGGTGGGCCTGATTCAGCTAATGGCTCAGGTAGGGAGTTTTGTCCCGGCGAGTGCAGCACAGGTAGGGATTTGCGATCGCATCTTTACCCGCGTAGGCGCCGTGGATGATTTGGCAACAGGGCAGTCGACGTTCATGGTGGAAATGAATGAGACGGCCAATATTTTGAATCATGCTAGCGATCGCTCTTTGGTTTTACTTGATGAGATTGGCCGCGGCACTGCAACGTTTGACGGTCTGTCGATCGCGTGGTCGGTGGCAGAGTATCTAGCCAGTGAAGTCAAGGCCCGCACCATCTTTGCGACCCACTATCATGAGCTAAACGAGCTGGCAGGCATTTTAGACAACGTTGCCAACTATCAGGTCACCGTTAAAGAAATGCCCGACCAGATTGTGTTTCTCCATCAGGTGCGTCCGGGAGGCGCGGATCGCTCTTACGGCATCGAAGCGGGGCGACTGGCAGGCCTTCCCCCGACTGTTATTCAGCGGGCTCGCGAAGTGATGAAACAGATTGAGAAACATAGCAAAATTGCCGTTGGCCTGCGGCAAGGAGCCCAGTTCAACAGCAATGATCGGCGGCAAAAACGCCGGAGCGTGAAGGAAGATCCTGCCGAGCAATTAGATATTTTTGGCTAATCCACCAACCGCACCTTCCCTGACCGAATTGAATCCAGTAGGCGATTAATTTGGGCGCGATCGCTGGCTGCCATGTTGGGAGCTGACAGCATCACCGAGGTGAGCTGGAGATGATCCTGACGGCTAATTTCGCAGGTGGTCGCCACGCGCCGCACCAGGCCATCAATGCCCATTTTATTTTGCGGAATAGAAACCATTGTTCGGACCCACCCTTTACAGTAAAAATCAGTAGACTCTAGTATCAAAAGTGAAGGGAAAGTAATACAGGTCGCAGCCGAGTCGAATCTTCTCATCCTGCCAGGAACACACGTAAAAGCAGATGAGAATCAGCTATATAGCTGTCTTGAGGAGATAAATGGACCTGCATCACCTTCCATGTTCAGGATAGGCAACGACTCTATGAGGATGCCCAGGGGCGTCGCCAATTACACAATCATTTTATAGGTACTTTTTGAAAGCCTTATAAACACAACCCGCCTGACGAGCACGTTGTCACGCCTCTTCATACGACTAAGGGAAAACCTGCCCTCCCAAGGATCGAGATTATGCAAGCGGAACTGATTGCAGGGAGAGATATGTTTATCATATAGAGGATTAATAATTCTCAATAATTTGAAACAGCAGCCTGTTCTCAGGCTGTATGTGTTGAGTCAGGGATTTTCATGACCGTCTCCTCCGTTAACAAGGATATTGTTCAGCAGTTTTTGGAAAAGCGCGTGCTCTTTGGGCACAAGCTATCGCTGGAGCTTACTGCCATCCTGCTGGTGTACTTCGTCCAGGGCATTCTGGGCCTCTCGCGTCTGGCCGTAAGCTTTTTTCTGAAAGATGACCTGGGCTTAACCCCAACTGAGGTTGCTGCCTTAACGGGCATTGCCATGGCTCCGTGGACCATCAAACCACTGTTTGGCTTCATTTCGGATGGATTCCCCATCTTGGGCTATCGGCGACGCCCTTATCTCATCTTGTCGGGCCTCATGGGCACTCTGTCGTGGTTGGCGATGGCAACGGTCGTGCATACGGGGGGAACTGCGATCGCGGCGATTACCCTCAGTTCGCTCTCAGTCACCGTTGGTGATGTGATTGTCGATTCACTTGTGGTGGAGCGCGCCCGCAACGAGTCTCAGAGTGACGCTGGTTCACTACAGTCGCTGGCGTGGGGAGCTTCGGCAGTGGGCGGTGTCGTGACGGCTTATCTAGGTGGTCTGCTGTTGGAATACACCACCACTCGCTTCGTATTTGGCGTCACCGCTACTTTCCCGCTCATCGTCTCGCTAGTAGCTTGGTGGATTGCTGAGGAGCCTGTCACGGAATCGTCTACCTGGAAAGTGATCGGCAATCAGCTCCAGCAGTTGAAGCAGGCCGTGACGCAAAGAGTCATCTGGATGCCCGCGCTGTTTATTTTTCTTTGGCAGGCCACACCTACAGCCGATTCGGCCTTCTTCTTTTTCACAACTAACGATCTGGGCTTTCAACCCGAATTTTTGGGTCGGGTGCGACTCGTCACCAGCGCGGCAGCACTGATCGGTATCTGGATCTTTCAGCGTTTCCTAAAAGCCGTACCCTTTCGGGTGATTTTTGCCTGGTCAACGCTCCTGTCAACGCTATTCGGCTTTACGATGCTACTGCTGGTAACCCATACGAACCGCGCAATTGGGATTGATGACCAATGGTTCAGCCTGGGCGATAGCCTCATCCTAACGGTTATGGGCGAAATCTCCTTCATGCCTGTCCTGGTACTTTCAGCTCGAATCTGTCCAGCGGGAGTAGAGGCCACACTGTTTGCGTTACTGATGTCTGTGCTTAACCTAGCTGGGCTACTCTCCCATGAACTAGGCGCCGTCTTGACTCATTGGCTGGGTGTGACCGAAACCAACTTCGACAATCTCTGGCTTTTAGTGACGTTGACAAATTTGTCTACACTGCTGCCGCTACCGCTCTTGTTTCTGCTGCCCAGAGCTTCTTCGCTTGGAGAGGAGGATGCAGCGGCTGCAAGCGGGGTATTGCAGTCTTCCAGTACAGCGGCAATGGAGTCTGAGGCGATCGCGGGTAACAACCCTGTCGCTGTTCCCATCGCGGCGATGGAGTCTGAATCATGACCACTTGGATGAGGCGGTGCATTGCCGCGCAAATACACCCTACGGGACTTCTCCACTTTGCTCTATGGCTTACGCCATTGCTTCCCCTGAATCAAACTTTTCGGTTTTCCACAATGGTTTGGGCAGGTTTTGAGCCCGAGTCTGTATTTCTCTAGGAGCGATCGCCTAAACCTGCCCCTACGGCCCCTATTACCCAAAACAATTCCGAATTCCGAATTCACCCCTCCCTTACTTCATCACCCGTCCACCCTCCCACCCATCCACCTATGCAAACTCTTCCTTCTCCCCAAAGCACCCAGCCTACCTCTACACCCACCTTCTCCATGGAAGATTGGCGTAGTGGCTATCGTTCGCAACCAGAAGAATTTGCCTACTGGATTGAAGATGTGGAAGGGACCATTCCCGAAGCATTGGAGGGCACGCTGTTTCGCAATGGTCCGGGACTATTGGATATTGGTGGACATCCCATTCGGCATCCCTTCGATGGGGACGGCATGATCAGCAGTATCGCCTTTAAGCAAGGGCGAGCTTTCTACCGCAATCGGTTTATTCGCACGGAGGGTTATGTAGCTGAGCAAGCTGCAGGCAAGCCGCTGTACCGAGGGGTGTTCGGCACTCAAAAGCCAGGCGGTTTTTGGGCTAATCTGTTTGACTTGAGACTCAAAAATATCGCCAACACTCACGTCATTTACTGGGGCGAGAAACTACTGGCACTATGGGAAGCTGCCGAGCCCCATCGCCTCGATCCCGAAACGTTGGCAACGATGGGCCTCGACCACCTTGATGGG
>JBCBJE010000201.1:0-7887 GCA_038523735.1 Cyanobacteria bacterium J06626_18
AACTTATTAGCCTAATTCTAGAGTCATGCTAATAAGTTTGTTCAACTAACATGCCTCAAGCAACCCGCGACCTGGTCAAACTACCTGCTTGGCTGAGACCTGCTATTGGTCGAGCCAGCGAACTCTCAACTGTTCAGCGCATTATCAAGCAGCGTGGCATCCACACAATTTGTGAAGAAGGCCGATGCCCCAACCGAGCCGAGTGTTACCGCAATAAAACGGCAACCTTTTTACTCATGGGCCCCACCTGCACACGGTCTTGCGCGTTTTGTCAGGTAGATAAAGGCCATGCCCCGATGCCATTGGATCCAGAAGAACCGCAGAAAGTAGCCGAGTCTGTTGTCCTGTTGGGTTTACAGTACGTTGTCCTCACCTCTGTCGCTCGGGACGATTTACCCGACAAGGGAGCTGGCTGGTTCGTCAAAACAATCGCAGCCATCCGCGATCGCACCCCTACAACCCAGGTAGAAGTTCTCACCCCCGACTTTTGGGGCGGGGATCACGCGGCCTCACAACAACGACAACGGGTAATTACAGTTACTAAAGCGCAACCAGCTTGCTATAACCACAACGTCGAAACCGTAAAGCGCCTGCAAAGTCCTGTCCGACGCGGTGGCCGCTACGATCGCTCCCTCGCAGTGCTGCGCTATGTCAAGGAAATAGCCCCCGACACACTGACTAAATCAGGACTCATGCTGGGACATGGCGAGACAGAAACCGAGATCATCGAGACATTAGAAGATTTAAGGGCGATAGGGTGCGATCGTGTCACCCTGGGCCAATACATGCGCCCCTCCCTGGAGCATCTCCCGGTTCAGAAATATTGGACTCCCGAGGAATTTGACAATTTAGGAGACATTGCTCGATCACTCGGCTTTTCCCACGTACGCTCCGGACCATTGGTGCGGAGTTCGTATCATGCAGGAGAGGAAGGATAGGGGAGTGGGGGAGTGGAGATTTTTCGTCGGCAAAACCCGACTTTCACAGAGACATGTTTACCCGTCCCAAATCTCATCTCCCTATCCCCCCATCTCCCCATCCCTCCGTTCTCAGGCGATAGAATCTAGAAGAAATTTCCTTCCAGGAGGCTGGTTTTGCCAACATTGGGCGTCAATATTGACCACATTGCAACGATTCGACAGGCTCGGCGAACGGTTGAGCCTGATCCAGTAGCTGCAGCGGTCCTGGCAGAACTCGCAGGGGCTGATGGCATCACTGTGCATCTGCGGGAGGACCGCCGTCACATTCAAGAACGAGATGTACGGCTACTACGGCAGACGGTTCGGACCCACTTGAATCTAGAAATGGCGGCAACCCCCGAAATGGTGGACATTGCGCTAGATATTAAACCTGACTATGTAACCCTGGTGCCTGAAAAGCGGGAAGAAATCACCACTGAAGGGGGCCTAAACATCGCCGGGCAGCTTGATCGCATTACTCAAGTCGTCTCGACGCTGCAGGGAACTGGCATTCCCGTCAGCCTGTTTATTGACGCTGAGACTGAGCAGATTGATGCATCGGCCCAGACTACGGCCAAATTTGTTGAGCTGCATACGGGACGCTACGCCGAAGCAGATGGTGAAGCCGAACGAATCGAAGAGCTTAATTACCTGAAATTAGGGACTCAGCAGGCGATCGCAGCAGGACTGCGGATAAATGCGGGTCACGGCCTTACCTATTGGAATACCAACCCTATTGCCTGTATCGAAGGCATGGAAGAACTCAACATTGGTCACACGATTGTCAGCCGAGCAGCATTGGTCGGCATGGAACGTGCTGTACGAGAGATGAAACAGGTGATTCAAGGCTACGTTTGAGTATCACGCTCTGCTTCAAATCTCTTAGCGACTGCCGTCACGGTTTCTGTGGCACAATGCTGATTCTGGATTGCTTTTTAACAAATACCCGATGCAAACCTACTACTACGTCCTTGCCAGCCAAAAGTTCTTGCTAGAAGAAGAACCTCTCGACGAAGTCTTGCGTGAAAGACACCGCCACTACCAAGAACAGGAAAGAGAAATCGATTTTTGGTTAATCAAGCAGCCAGCCTTCCTGGAAGCTGCTGAGTTCAGCGACATCAAGAGCCGCTGCCCCCAACCCGCCGCCGCCATCATCTCTACTGACAAAACCTTTATCACCTGGCTCAAGCTAAGGCTGGAATACATTCTCACTGGCGAATTCACAGCGCCCTCGGAGGGTATACCAGAGCCATTAGCTTCGTTGGAGACGGCGGCGTAAGGAGGGAGGAAGAGTAGGGGGTGGAGACTAGAGTCTTCCGCGAAAATGTCAGTAATATAGGGAGCTAGCAGTCAGGCTGCTTGACTATGGATAATTTGTCGTCTGTTCTGTCTGGTGTGCCAATGTCTTGGATACAAGCGTTTCAACGCTGTGGTCTCGTATTAGTTGTACTAGGAAGTGGGGCGATCGCGCCTCGTGCGGTAGCGGATGAATTTCCGCCTTGTGCGCCTCCGATCAACAGCGAGTATCTGCTTTTGGTAAAAGGCGACACGGTGGAGTCGCGCGATCGTATTCAAAATCTCCTGCCAACTACGACTGAGGTCACTGTATGCAGTTATCTCAATGACATCGTCGTACGCGCTGGTGGTTTTACTAGTCTGGAAAACGCCAACGCCTGGGCTCAATATCTCACTGAGGTCGAAGGGGCTCAAGCATTCGTTGCTCGCCCTGCTGCCCCTGGCGAAACAGCTACCGACGAGCCGATTACAGCAGAACCCGTCGAACCGATTACAGCAGAACCCGTCGAACCGATTACAGCAGAACCCGTCGAGCCGATTGCGGCAGAACCTGTCGAGCCGATTGCGGCAGAACCTGTCGAATCGATTCCTGAGCTGCCCTCCGAAAACCCTGCCGAGACACCTACGAATCCTGAGACGCCTACAGCAACGCCCGTATCCAACCCCGAAACGGAAGTAATGGAAGCAGCTGTTGACTATGCCCCCCAACTGCTCGGCGAAGGCTATGCCGTCTTGGTGGACTATGGCAATAACCCAGCAGTCGCTAAGCAACTCCAACAGACCCTGAACCAGCCCGTTGGTTTGGCCGTCTACGAGCAACAGCCCTTCCTATTAGCAGGGCAAAGCACCGATCCCCAAGCTGCGGCACAGATACTACAAACTCTCAGCACTGGCCGCTATGGGGCATTTATTGTCGACAGCAGCGATGTCGTTCTGATCTCGCCAGGTGTTGCAACACCCTGACCTAAAAAATGTCGTGAACTCGGCTTTCACTACAGAGCCGAGTTTGCCATAGAGTTAAGGTCAACAATGTCTTCGTAAGCAGCCACAACTGAGCAACTTGACCAAGGAAGCGTCACGAGTAAACCAAGGCCACATGGGATAGCACCGGCAATATTAATAACCACATCACCGATCCACTCTTCCACTCCGTCCTATCCCTTCACCGATCCTGCCAAAAGTCCTCGGACAAAATAGCGCTGAAGGCTAAAGAATACACCTAAGGGCACGACCATACTGACAAAGGCTCCTGCAGTGAGTAGGTGCCAATCTTGCCCGCGTGAACCCACCAAATTACTGAGCGTAAGGGTAACAGGAGCAACATCAGAAGTACCACCAAGATAAATCAGCGCGACGAGGAGATCGTTCCAGACCCAAAGAAACTGAAAGACGGCGAAGGATGCGATCGCAGGCATCGACAGAGGCACAATCAAGCGGGTGAAGATTTTCAGATGGGAAGCGCCATCAACAGCAGCAGCTTCGATGAGATCGCGGGGTAATTCGCCAATATAATTACGCAGCAAATAAATGCCCAAGGGCATTCCATAGCCAGTATGGGCCAACCACACAGCCCAGAAACTGCCAGCCATCCCTAGAGCACTGTAAGCCCGTAAGACCGGGATAAAGGTCATCTGCAGCGGCACTACTAGCAATGACACAATCACGATAAACAGAAACTGACGACCAGGGAACGTCATCCAGGCCAGGGCATAGGCAGCAAAGGTGGCGATCGCGATTGGAATGATAGTGGCGGGGATCGCAATCGTTAAGCTATTCAGAAAAGCTTGCCCCATACCCTCAGCCGCCAAGACACCTTGGTAGTTCGACAAAGTGAATTGGGTAAAGTTGAACGGATTCTGCAGCACCGTCCACCAGCCATTGGACAACACATCGTCTTGCGATCGCAGCGAACTGATGAGCAGTCCTACACTGGGAAGCGTCCACACGACAGAAATGATTGTCAGCGCAATGTGGACCGGCGATTTCGCTAAAAAGGTCTGCAGTTTGTTCGCTGCAGATTCTGGCTTGCGATAGCCTTTTTTTTCGTACTGAGTAACAGTCATGGCTGTGAAAATAGGGAATAGCTGAGATTGCTTGAGTTTGTCAGTCGTGGGTAGCGGGTGATTAATCCCTTACCGAGTGGCTTCTTGGTTACGGAAGCGACGAATGTTAGCAATCATGACGGGGATGATGGCGATGAGCAAAATGACCGCGATCGCGCTCCCCCGTCCATAGTCGCGAAAGTTGAACATCTCTTTAATCATGCGACTAGCAATCACTTCGGTACCTTGATTGCCTCCTGTCATCACGAACACAATATCGAACACTTTCAAAACCAGAATGATCACCGTTGTTGCCACCACCAGCAGTGTGGACCGGATCATGGGAATCGTAACCCGCCAAAAGATCTGCACCTCACTAGCCCCATCCATGCGAGCCGCTTCCAATATTTCCGAGGGAATCCCTTTGACTGCGGCTGACAGCAGCACCATACAAAACCCCGTCTGCAGCCAAATCATGATGGCAATCAGGGCAAAGTTGTTGACAGATCGTTCTACTAACCAGCCCACAGGCTCGAACCCCAGGGTCACTAGAAACGCATTCAGAAGGCCGATTTGGGCAGCCTCGGCAGGGCGATAGTCGTACACAAATCGCCAAATCACACTGGCGCCCACAAAGGAAATCGCCATGGGCAGGAAAATCAAGGTCTTGGGGACCTGCTCATAACGAACACGATCAGCCAAGACAGCAATCAACAGCCCCAAGCTGACACTCACCCCGGTCACCAACACCAGCCACAAAATATTGTTGCGGAAGGCTTCCCAGATCACTTTGTCCGTGAGTAAGCCCCAATAGTTATCCAAGCCGACAAAGTTCTGCGATCGCTGGTCAAAAAAGCTGATGTAGACGGTGAGAACCGTTGGCAAAATCAAGTACACGGTCAACACCACCATTGCAGGCAGCATAAAGATCCATGGCAGAATGTGCCGCCGAGTGCGGCCGGGAAAGAACGCCTCAACCCCTAGATTGGCAAGATAAAATAGGCCGATAACACCGCCGCAACCAATGAGGATGGCGATCGCTGCGTTCAGCGCGCTGGCAAAAACAGACATAACAAGCAATTGCAAACAGTCTCAGACTTATTCAAACATAGACTATACAAAAAGCCTCTCCCGATGCGCGGGAGAGGCCTTCAAACAAGGACGTAAGGCTGGCTCAACCAGGAATGGATTAGCCTTCCAGAGTGATTTTACCGACCATACCAGCACCACGGTGAGGTGCACAGTAGTAGCTGTAATCACCAGCAGGCATATCGGCACTGAACGTCGTAGAGTAGGACTCACCGGGAGCGAAGGTCAACTGGCTGTGGGAAATCTTGTCAGCCAGACCTTTGTCACCAGGAATCTGGTTGCCATCGAAAATAACATTGTGGGGAGCCATTTTGTTGTTGACCCAAGTTACGGTATCGCCAGCCTTCACAGTGAGATTTGCCGGTTCGAACATCAACAGGCCAGAGTCAGACCCCATCTTGACTTCGTAGTCGGTAGCAGATGCAGGAGCTGCGACCGCCACCATCGTAACAACCACAAGAGCCAGAGCCGCGCAAGCCATACCTAGCCTGCGGACAGCATTTGCAATTCGTTGCATAGGAACCTCAAACAGCAGAATATTGAACAATCGGTACTAATATCCTAGCCCGAAACAGCCACACAAAATCCTCCCATCGATAGGAAATCGTGATGGGCAGGCAAATATAGCTCACTGCTGCAAGTCCCTAAATGTCACCTAGGACGTCACGGAACAGTCAATGAAATCGCGTCACCGCTTAACAGCGAATGATTTGCAATCGCCTGATCACAAATCTCCCCCTGCAGTATAGTTCGCGAATGTCTAGTTAGGGGAGTTTTTTGTAAAGCTATATGAAATAAAAGCCCTCCCGAAGCTTAATGGATACTTCGGGAGGGCTTTGTAACAAAACAGTCAGACCAATCACTTCAAATCTAAATAGGCCTAAATTTCACCCGCCCCTGGTGCTGAGTAGGTGCTCTTGCCGCCTCCCCAGAGAGGACCAATTACCTTGGGCTGCAACAAGATGTGGCCAGCAATTGCCACTAAATCTTCATCCGTAAGGTTGCGCATCTTAGGATAGATGTCGCTGCTTTTCAAGCTTGGGTGGAGCTGGGAAATTTCGGCCAAACCATCATAGGTGGTTGGGTTTTCCATGTAGTCCACCAAGGCCTCCAAATTGTCTCGGCGAGGCAACGCCCCAGCCAAACTTGCAGGATCTAGACCTACAGTTGGGTTGGTTTTTGTAACTCCAGCGTTATGGCAAGTAGCACAGGCATAGTTGAACTGCCTCCGACCCCGTGCCACCTGCGGCAGAGACAGGACATAGGTGTCACCCTGCTCGTTAAGCTTGATTGTACGAGTCGCCTCATCTAGCTCTGCTGCGACAGCAGGACCAGCCGCCAACTGGCTGACTATCAAAACCGCGATCGCAACCAGCCAAATGCATCTCTTAAGCATGGTTCTCCTCAAAGTATCTAATGGCTAGCTATCTCAAAACACAGCAGACTGCACACCACCAGCTTCAAGAACCCGATTCCCAGAGAGTGAATGAGGTCCGCTCCGTTCACGAGTTCGACGATAGTTCTGAAGGTGTGAAGTCCTTCTCGTACTGAATATCATGCCACCGAATGGGGGGGAAATTCCAACGTGTTTGTGGTTAAGCGGGTACTGTCAGTCCTTTAAGCTTCTGTTGTGAGGGTGTTGCGAGCCCCTTCCCCTGAACTAACACATTGAATTTACCCAATCCCATTGGATTCATAAGCTGATGCAGACAGTCCCGCCGCCGAATGGCAGTCGTAAGCGTCGCCCCATCGGTTCCTTGCCACTGCGCGAGTTCGCTGAGGCGATCGCCCAATCCCAGCGCCATCAAAAACAAGGCTTGTGGAAGATTCCCCAGCGTCGTCAACCCCTGCTGCTGCCCACGACGCTCCAGAGCAGTAAAGTCTACATGAGCAGTTATGTCCTGCTGCCCGACATTTATCAGGGGATCATCGTGATAGGCATGGCGGGAGTAGCATTGCAGGGTACCGTGCGATCGCGTTGGCCCGTAATAGCGTTCAGCCGGGTAACCGTAGTCAATTGTCATCACGTATCCCCGATGTAGGACCTGACCCACTTGCTCAATCCAATCTAAGGCAGCTAGGTTAACCTCCGTCGTAAAGCCGATAGGATAGGGTGGGGTCGCCAGAGTAATGTCGATTTCTTTGAAGTACGCGGCCAATGCTGGGGTTGATAGCGGTCCAGTGATTATCTGGAAAGGCCGCATCGCATTGTCTGCAGACGCAACGTAACACTCTTGCAGCCCCTGTTCAGTCAGAGTAACTCGATGTACTGGCAAGGCATCCACCAGCTCATTCGAGAACAGACAACCTGTTATGGAATCAGGTGCAAGATCAGATAAGTCACACCAGTGAAGCGACAGACCTTGCTCCTGCCAAGGCTGAAGACGGGTCTGCTGGGCAGCCTTGGCAGGAGCAAGGTCTGTCGCTTCACTGGTGTGACTTATCTGATCTTGCACCTGATTCCATAACAGGTTGTCTGTTCTCGAATGAGCTGGTGGATG
>JBCBJE010000202.1:0-7840 GCA_038523735.1 Cyanobacteria bacterium J06626_18
CTAGCAAATCCTTCATAAAAGCTGCAATCCTCGACATCAAGCCGATGCAGAAACCCCAGGGCTAGAGCGTGTCCTGGGGTTTCTGTAGAGTCAGATTCTAAAACCTGCTAAGAGCAACTTAGAGCTGGCCTAGGGCCTCAGTGTACTCTTCCTCAGAACGAGGGATGTAGCCAACCTGAGTGACGATGTCGGAGTCACGAGCAGTTGTGAGGTAGTACTCAACAAAAGCATTGACTTCGGGCTTCTCAAGCGCTGCCGTGCTGACGTAGATGTAGAGCGGACGAGCGAGAGGATAAGCGCCTACAGCCTCGGGGTCAGGCAGTTCACCATCAACAGCGACTGCTTCCAGAGTGTCTTGGTTCTCCAAGTAGTAGGACAGACCAAAGTAACCCAGCGCGTTGGGGTCACGAGAAACACCCAGAACCAGAATGTTGTCATCTTCACTAGCTGTGTAGTCAGCACGGCTAGCGCCGCCTTCGCCATTGACTTCCTCAGTGAAGAAATCAAACGTACCAGAGTCGGTACCAGGGCCGAACAGACGGATAGGTGCGTTAGGCCAGCTGGGGTCAACCTGGTTCCAGCGAGTGACGGTACCCTCTGCCTCGGGACCCCAAATAGCATTCAGCTGTTCAGTGGTGATGTCGCTCAAGAAATCGTTTTCTTCAGAAACCACCACAGTAAGAGCATCGATACCCACCAACAGCTCGATATACTCAATGCCTGCTGCTGCACAAGCTTCTTCCTCTTCAGGCTTGATGCCACGTGAAGCGTTGGAGATGTCAGTCTCACCAGCACAGAACTTACGGAAACCGCCGCCAGTACCAGATACACCCACAGTCACATTAACGCCAGAGTTTTCACCCATGAAGTCCTCAGCCATTGCTTCGGAGATGGGGAAAACAGTACTGGAACCATCGATCGCGATGTCACCAGAAATCTGAGCTTGAGCGGTGGTCGCAGTGGTCAAACCAACAGTAGCCGCCGCTGCCGCGATCGCACCAGCCACCTTCAATCCATTTGCAAACATAACAGCACACTCCGTAGAGAGAGAGTTTGAATCTAAAAGCCAATGGGTAAGTTACTGGTTCAAGATTAAGAAATAACCCAGTTAAGACAAAGAGAAAATGATGATTTGTTTAAGAAGAGATTAAGCTGTTTAGAGGAAACTTTGAGGCGTAGAGTTCGTCAAATAGTTGTTGTGTCCTAGTTCCAGTCGGTGGTTCCGGTTACCAGAAAAAGTTTTTGAGGAGATTCTTCTTTTCTTCCGGATAGCGCTCTGCAGGGGATGACTAATATTGCTGGGCTAACTGTTCTAGCCAAGGGGCGTAATGAAAACAGCTTTGTTATACATGTATGTCAGTAACTTGCATCCAGTGCTGCCTTCACAGGTATGACTTGGGAAGTGCGATCGCAAAATCGAGGCAAACTCGCAAGATTCACCCAGTTAGGCTAAACCTATTCCAATCACTCTGTAGACCTTCAGCAGTCAGATAGATGACTGCTCATCAAGCGTGGTATCCGAGAGCAAACGCTGCTATGTTTGTTCACCAATGCATGGTATCCAAATTTTTTGTCTGTCGCCACAGTTCCGTAGAGATTTTTGTCTATAGCTGTCGGTTCTGTACTGTGGCGTGGTGCCTCTCTGCTTACTAGATCCCCCATGCTATCTACAGATATCCTGCCTTTAGAAAGCGAATTTTCTATGGCAATAGTTGGAAAAGCCCCTCGCCATAATGTTCTTCAGCCGTAAGGGAGAAATAACCTGCATCAATCACAATACTGGTATCGCGGGCAGTTGTGAGGTAAGCTCCATCGATGCGGATTTGCCCCGAGAGCGGCGTCTGGGAGAGCACTGTTGAGGTGAGGTTAGCGGTGGCAACAAGGGGCGCGATCGCGTTACCGACTTGGCTAAAGTGATACCCATTGCTGAAAATCTCCGCTACTCAACGGCTAAGGACACACGGCTGCCACCGATATTTCTCAGATCGGTAAGGAAGTTGGCAACATCGCTGTAGGGCAGTTCGCTATCAGCCTTGAGGACGAGCTTACCTTCAGGATTTTCGGCAAAGTAGGTTTGGATGCGATCTGTGAGTTGACGAAAGGTGATCTTTTGGTCTTCGAATAGGATGTCGCCATCGCTATCGAGGCCAACGATCAGAGCTTCGGTTGCTTCTTCCACTTCCTCTTGCTCGTCAGTCCCCTCAACATCGTCAGGAATGTCGATCCCAATGAGTTGGCGACCCGTGAGCGTCATTGAAATGATGATGAAAAAGGTGAGGACGGTCATGAGGACGTCCATCATGGGGACGAGGTTGACCTCGGGGATTTGGGAGCCAGGGTTACGGCGTGAGCGCATGTGAGGAGAGGGGTGGGTGCAGGGATAGGGGAGAGACGCCATGAATAGCGTCTTTACTGAGGGGGCTGGACTACTCTTCGATCGCGAGGGAGACGCGATCGCCGCCGATGGCGCGCATTTCGCCGAGGAAGCGGATGACTTCTTCGTAAGGGAGGTTCCGATTGGGTAACAGGTATGCCTTATTATCGGGATTTTGCTCTAGGTAAGTTTCCAATTGCGCTTTCAGCGCAGCCTTATCGATGGGATCGTTATTCAGTCGCAGACTGTTACTGGCGTCTAATTCCACAATAAAGGGGGCACCAGCAATGGGAGCAGGCGGCTGGTCTTCAGGCTGCGCTGCCGGCAGCTGCATATCCACCAATTGCTCAGTACCCAGTGTGATGGTGACGACGACGAAGAATGCCAATACCCCCATCATCACAGTCAGCATGGGGATCAGGTCAACTTGAGGCGGTGGCGTATCGTTCCTTTGTCGAAACCGCATGATCGTTTATGAGATGGCTGTTTCTACTACTCAGTATCGCTCAGTTGCCACAGGTTCAGGCTTCGGTGGCGTTTCCCTGTGATTTTCCATGGCTGCGACGGCAGGCTCGTACCAATATTGGCGATAAATGAGTTCCAGCTCGTTGCCAGCTTCCGAAAAATAGTCGATTTGCTGCGCCTGTAGCGTGACCAGTACCCGGAAAACCAACAAGGCCAAAATCGCCACTACCATCCCTGCCGCCGTGGTAATCAGAGCTTCGCCAATACCTTGAGCAGCCTGAGAGGTGTCGGCACCGCCGCCGCCACCAATATCCAGGTCGTTGAATGTTGCGATTAGACCCGTAACCGTTCCTAGCAGACCCAATAGGGGCGCGACTGCTACCACCGTTTCCAAAATCTTGTCGCCCCGGCGCATTTTGACGAACTCTTTGTCGCCGGCATTCTCAAGGGCAAGGCGAAAGGTCTCAGGTGAGGGATTTTTTAGCCGTAAGGGAGCTGACAGAAAACGACCAACTGGATTGTCTCGTTCTTGGGCCGCGATCGCCGCCGCCTCATCCAAATCGCGGCGGGCTGCTTCCAGCACTTGATGCACCACCTGTCCCTCTCGCTGAAGCAAGCGTGTCCAAAACCAACTACGCTCAAAAGCAGTCGCAATGGTCAATACAGAGCAACTCAGGATGGGGTACATTACAGGTCCCCCCTGTCGCACAAAGTCAAATACAGTTGTCATAAGAAAAGGGTGTGCGCTTTGGTCAAAGAGCAAGGCTCTGGAAAAGCGGCAGCTATCAACCTGATTTCTGGGTTGCCTTCGGCCTTCTGTAGGTCAGGATAGCGAAAGTCCTTACCCCAAAGATTAACAGAAGTTACAGGTAAGAATAACGGGAGGTTAAGAGGGAACGTTCTTGGTTCTTGATAACCCCTCAACTCCCTCACGGATCAATCGCTGGCGGTGTAATCTTTCGGGAGCCGGCAGTACCTCGGGGAGGTACATCAGTCTCATCTGGCGTTTCTGCTGGCTCGGCGTTGTCTTCGGGAGAGTCGTCACCTGAGGCGGCAGCGGGAGAATCTTCGCCTTCATCACCCTCCTCATCGGTGGGATCGGCGGCAACGGGGGCGATCGCTTCGCGGGCTTCGTACCAATTGAGGTTGCCTTCGGGATCAACTCTGACAATGAGTCCGGTGATCTGAGACGGACCATCCAGTACGCTGCCAATCAAAAAACATTCAAACTCTTCACCAGGTTGGTTGATGCGATACTGTTCGCCGCAGTCAATGGAGGCTCGTTTTCTAAACTCCTGACTAAAGGCTTCTTCCAGATCTTCTTCGATCTTTGCCATGTTGAGCATGATCTGGGAATTGGGCACATCCCACTCCACAGCACCCTGGTTATCCAGCTGGGTGACGTTAATTGTGAACTGCCCCTCGGGTCGGAGGAAGCCTACGCATCGGAAATAGGCACCCGACTGCCGATACTGCCCTGAGGGACAGCGAACCTCATCAATAGAGACGCGCCGACTCTGGCTTTCGATTTCGGCCTCGATTTCTCTTTCGATGGCACTGGTGTTGAGTCGATTGAAGCAGCCCGTTAAAGTCAACAAACTCCCCAACAGCAAAGCCGTGCGATAGACGGAAGACATACCGATTCGCTGCGTACTGAACAGGCTCTCACTATAAGATTTCACTGCTGCACTTAGGTAAAGACGGCATTAAAGACGAAGCGTGAAGGTCTCGGCACCTTTAGATTTCTGACTTGTGCTCAAGCAAAACTCTGGGTTTGCAATTGAGCGGGGTTAAGACAGGCGACGACGCTTTCATTACATAATGAACGAAGACGCACTTTACATTTCGTATCATGGCTAGAGATTTGCGAGATTTTCTGAAGCAACTAGAGGCGCGGGGTCAGCTCCGGCGCATTACGGCTCCGGTTGAATCTGATCTGGAAATCTCGGAGATTGCCAACCGGCTGTTGCTTTCGGGGGGACCGGCCCTGCTGTTTGAAAATGTGAAGGGCGCTGAAATGCCCCTACTGATCAATGCCTTGGGTACATTGGAGCGGGTTTGTTGGGCTTTCGGCATGGAGTCACCGGAAGAATTGGAGGCGATCGGTCAAAAACTGGCACTCCTGTATCAGCCCCGCCCGCCCAAGAAGTTCTCTCAAGCCGTCGAACTTGGTAAAGCCTTGTTCGATGTGGTGAAGGCCAAGCCTGATCGTGACTTGTTTCCCCCCTGTCATCAGGTGATCTTGCAAGGCGACGAGGTAGACCTGAACAAACTGCCGCTATTGCGGGTTTATGCGGGTGATGCCGACAAGGTGATTACGCTGGGATTGATGGTCACCAAGGATCCCGAAAGCAAGATTCCTAACGTGGGGGTCTACCGCTTGCAGCAGCAGTCTAATAACACGGCGACGGTACAGTGGCTGTCCGTACGGGGACCCAGTCGCCATCTACGGAAAGCTGCTGAGCGGGGCGAGAAGCTGGAAGTCGCGATCTCGATCGGCGTTGATCCCCTGCTGATCCTCGCCGCCGCTACCCCCCTACCGATTGACTTATCTGAGTGGCTCTTTGCCGGACTCTACAGCGGCAAGGGCGTCCACCTGGCGCAATGTAAAACGGTGGATCTCCAGGTGCCAGCCCAATCCGAAATTGTCCTAGAGGGCACGATTACGCCGGGCGAGGTCGGTGTGGATGGCCCAGCCGGGGATCACATTGGCTACTACGGTCCCACCCGCGAGGATGCGCCCCTGATCCGCTTCCAGTGCATGACCCACCGCAAAAATCCGATTTACATGACGGCTTTCAGCGGACGCCCGCCCAAAGAAGACGCCATGATGGCGCTGGCGCTGAACCGCATCTACACGCCAATTTTGCGGATGCAGGTCTCGGAAATTGTGGACTTCTTCTTACCCATGGAAGGGCTAAGCTACAAAGCTGCCATCATTTCCATCGAAAAAAGATATCCCGGTCATGCCCGCCGCGCGGCTCTGGCATTTTGGACGGCGCTGCCGCAGTTCACATACACCAAGTTCGTCATCGTGGTGGACAAGGCCATTAATATTCGCGATCCCCGCCAGGTGATGTGGGCGGTGACGTCTAAGGTAGATCCAGCCCGCGACGTGTTCATTCTCCCCGAGAATCCCTTCGATCGCCTGGACTTTGCCACCGAAAAACCAGGGCTGGGCAGCCGTATGGGCATCGATGCGACTACAAAAATTTATCCTGAGAGCGATCGCCCCTGGAGCGACGAACTCATCCCTGATCCTGAAACCGCAGCCTTGGTTGATCGCCGCTGGGCTGAATATGGCCTAGCCGATCTCAATCTCGACGATGTGAATCCCAACTTGTTTGGCTATGACATTCGCTAGTGGTGGGCATTGAATGCGTGATGGAGCACGAAGCCTAATGTGCAAAGATGCCCACTCTACGGGGTTGTTTTTACTGAGTGAACGGCACTCGTGACTAAGGGGCTTTCTGGGTGATGACTAACTGCTAACGGAGCGAATTCTGGCGATGGGGCGCACAATTTCGCCTGCTTGCGCTGCCGATGAGACAAATAAGGTCAGCTCAGAAACGCTGTAGTATCTGGTGGTGTCGATGAGGAAGTCGAGCTTGCCATCCCGATCTAAATCCCCGGCCCAGATTAGAGTGGGGCGGGCCATATCGCAGCAGGGGCCGAGATTGTAGGGCTGGGTTTGCCGTTCGCGACTTTCAAAGAAGGTCAGAACCGTATGGAGTGTGTCATTGTGGGAAAAATTTTCCAGGCTGGGACTGTGATAACTCGGTTGGTCTACTCCTGTTGGCATCGCCAAACTCAGACTGAGATCTTCTTGGCCCCGGCCGGGAAGAGGGGCTGAACCGAAAAAGACCGTTTTGACAGCGCCCGCTTCCAGCGCGATCGGACCTTTCACAAGAAATACCGAAGCGGCTGTATTATCGGTGACGATTTCTTTGCCCGTAAACTCGCCGTCTTCCGGATCGAGAACTACATCGCGTACGGTGTTTACGGTAACGGTGGTTGGCAATAGTTCAAACCCGTTATCCATCACGAACAATCCCCACCAGACTTCGCCAGAAACAGCGGTCACTTCATCCCCGTGATACTTCCGGGTTTGCAGCAGCTCATGGGTCCACGTTTCTGCCTGAAGATCCGGGATGTTGGGGGGCAGCGTATCGGAGATCGCACCAGATTCAGCCTCGTTCTCGTTGCCGGTAATGCTGGCGGTAGCAGTAACCGATGATGAATCAGAATGGTCGGCGTTGGAAACTTTTGCGGTTTCTGGGATGGGGGTAGCGATCGCACGCTCTTGGTTTGGCGTCTTCGTCTCCAGGTTTGTGAGGTCAGAATGCGGGGTTTTCTGGTCGGGCAAACTGCTGCAAGCCGCTAATCCCAGACAAGCCAAGCTAACGAGTATTTTGTGATGCATCATTCCACCTCATACCAGCATTCTCTTTATGTTCCACACTGCAGCAAGAGCAGCCAGTTGTAGCAAGTTACTGCTTACCCCTGTAAGGAATTTTGAGACAATCCCTATCGTCAGGTCCTTAAATCAGCGAATCCCACACGGATCCCTAAATATCCGTATCTCCCTGTCCTCTCAACACATTCCACTACGCGGTAATCCATCGGCTACATTTAAGACGACAGAATCCAACTAAACTCGCTCTTACGCCAACTCCATCACTCGTTCACTCCTCCTACTCTTCCACCCATCCACTCCTCACCATGCCTTCCTTCCTCCCCACACCCGAAGGACTAAAAAAGCTCCAGGCTGCCAAAGCACGATTGGACTTGAGCTTTGCCGCCATTGCTAAACAGGCAGAGGTAAGTGCGGATACGGTAAGCCGATTGTTTCACCCAGAACGAGGTAAGCGCGTAAGTCAGCGGAGCCTTGAGGCGATCGCTCAGGTGCTGCAACTCGCTCTGGACAAAATTGTGCTTTCAGAACAATTTTCGAGTAAGGTGGCAGACAATTATGCTCTAGTAAAAGCCTCTTTAGAAGAA
>JBCBJE010000203.1:0-7812 GCA_038523735.1 Cyanobacteria bacterium J06626_18
AGTCATCTGCTTGCTGATTAATAGCATTGACTAGATTGCGCTGAAGACGTGAGGGAAACAGCGTTGGCATCGGTTTTTGCTGTGCCTTCCCATCGATAAATTCCCAAGCAGGGGATGCCTCAATGTCAGGATGTGTAAGAAATGTTTCCAGAGCAGTGAGCGTTGCGGGAGATTGCATGATGCCTGTAGCCAATAAAGCGCTGAAAATCGTTGGCCTCCATTCTAGAGTGCGGGGCAAATTTTACGGGATAATGGGCGGATGATGTTGCAATCATCTTGGATTGCATAGGCTGAACTAGAGCTTCTACAGAATAGATATGTCACTTGATGCGCTGTTTGAACAGTTGAAACACCCCAATCCGCACTTGCGCGATCGCGCCATGTGGGAACTGGCTGAGGCCAAAGACGAGACTGTCATTCCTCGTTTGATGAGTGCTCTGGATGAGGAAGACACGACCTATCGAAGAGCTGCCGTCAAAACCTTAGGCGCGATCGGCCATAATACGATTCCGCCGTTGCTCGAAACGCTACACACCAGCGAGAATGTAACAGCTCGGGGAAGTGCCGTTAAAGCGTTAGCCCAAATTGTCGTTTGTTACCCAGAGGTCCCGTTTCCAGAAGTGGGAATGCAGGGGCTTAAGACCGCACTCGATGACGCCAATCCAGTTGTCAATATTGCTGCTGTGATGACTTTGGGCGAGATTGGGTCTGCCGATGCGTTCGACATTCTGCTAGAGACCCTCAAAACGACGGATAACGTTGCTTTAGCAGTCTCCATCACCAATACATTTGGTTCCATTGAAGACAGCCGCGGAGCCGCAGTGCTCAAAGCCCTCATTGAAGATGAGTCGGTCGACGAATACGTACGTGAGTCTGCTGTCAGCGCGTTATCTAGACTAGAGTTAGTGATGAATAACCAACCTCCAGGGCAGACATAACGGAGCGGTGAACCTGTTTTGCTCAAATGATTTGCATCGGAGGGGCTAACTGTCTTTATCTTGCTGGATAAGCTGTCCTGAAATTCCCATGGCGTCTAGCTCTTTTAAGACGTAATGGGTATCGGAGAGCGTTTTCTTCCACTGACCAATGGGCGTTTTCATTAAGTTAGGGAGCCGACGCGCTTGCTGTGCCGATTGTCCTAGCTGCTGAGCTTTCTGCACGAAATGAAACCCACCCCCGCTTTTCTTGGCTTCCAGGACTTCTTCTAAGGCTTCACGAAAGTTATTCATGATGTTTGTGTGTATTTGAGCAATTTGTCTCCGTTCACAAGAAGGCGTTCGAAGCAATTAGACCGCACCCATCATATGAATTTCAGCGTTGTCCTAAAAGTGGGATGTAACAATTGTTGCCGAGTTCTTGATTGATTATTGCCGTGGCGTTGCTATTGACTCGGTATTCCTTGATGATGTCTTCGGTGCCACCATTCATAACCATGTCAGCATCCTCGTCAGAATCCCAAAGCATTAGTGCCGCAGTTGCTAAGCTTTACGACACCTACCCTTTTCCTCCAGAACCGCTGCTGGATGAGCCGCCTCCGGGTTACAACTGGCGGTGGAACTGGCTTACGGCCTACGCCTTTTGCACGGGGCAAAAGCCTGTTAATCAAGCGGTTCGAATTCTGGATGCAGGGTGCGGCACCGGAGTCGGGACAGAATATTTGGTGCATCTCAATCCAGCAGCAACTGTGGTCGGGATTGACCTGAGCGCCGGTGCTCTGGCGGTTGCCCGTGAGCGCTGCCAAAAATCAGGGGCAACACGGGCGGAGTTACATCATCTGAGTCTGTTTGACGTTGATCAGGTTCCCGGAGAGTTTGATCTAATTAACTGTGTGGGTGTTTTGCACCACACCCCTGATCCAGTGGGCGGCATTCAAGCACTGGCTCAAAAGCTGGTTCCGGGGGGACTACTCCACATTTTTGTTTATGGAGAGTTGGGGCGCTGGGAAATTAATTTGATGCAGGAGGCGATCGCCCTGATCCAAGGCGATCGCCGGGGTGACTACACAGATGGTGTGGCGGTAGGGCGACAGCTTTTTGCGAACCTTCCAGAAGATAATCGACTCCGTAAGCGTGAACAAGAGCGGTGGTCTTGGGAGAACCAGCGGGACGAGTGTTTCGCTGATATGTACGTGCATCCTCAAGAAATCGATTACAACGTCAACACAGTGTTTGAGTTAATTGATGCCTCGGGATTGGAGTTTGTGGGCTTTTCTAATCCCCAGACTTGGAACTTGAATCGGTTAATTGGCAAAGCTCCCAACTTGCTGGAGCGGGCACAGCATTTGAGCGATCGCGAAAAATATCGCCTCATTGAGTTGTTAGATCCATCTGCCATCACCCACTACGAGTTCTTCCTCGCACGTCCGCCCTTCCCCAAACAAGATTGGCAGGATGACGCGGTACTTCTGAAGGCTATCCCCGAACCGAGTCCTTGTTTAGAAAACTGGCGCGATAGTCCACAGTTTTTCAATCAGGACTATCAGATTGTGAAGCTGGAGCAGCCGACGTGGCAGTTTTTAGTTGCCTGCGGTGAGGCTCAAGGCCAAAACAAAACCGTGGGCGAGCTGCTGCAGGGGGTAGAGAGTACCTTAGAGGACGTGCGATCGCTCCAGCAACAGAACCTTATGTTGCTAACCCCACCCGCAAAGGCTTAATCTGTCAGCGTCTCGTAAAATGAGAGCTAATCTTTGCCCGCTCATCCTTTATGCCCAAGTGGTTTAACGTTGCTGGTCCTTGTAAACCTGATATTCATTACATGCTCTCGCCGCTGGCCCGTTTGCCAGAACTAGAGACGCTAGTTGAGCAACAGGGCTATTTTGTCATCCATACGCCTCGACAGACAGACAAAACAACTGCGATGCTGACTTTAGCTCAGCAGCTAACTGATAGTGGTCTGTATGCTGCCGTCATGGTGTCGGCAGAAGTTGGAGCTGTCTTTCCCCATGACTTGGGTGCTGCTGAAGAGGCTCTGCTAGGTAGCTGGCGAATAAGCGCCGAAGATTATTTACCTGAAGAACTCCATCCAACTATATAGCCCGAGGGAGTCACAGGGCAGCGGATCCAATCGGCGCTGAGGGCCTGGGCCAAAGCTTTGCCACTTCCCTTGGTACTCTTTATTGATGAGATCGATAGTTTGCAGAACGAGACGTTGGTTTCGGTCTTGCGGCAACTCCGCTCGGGATATCCCAGACGTCCCCGGAACTTTCCTCAATCCCTTGCACTCATAGGAGTACGCGATGTTAGAGATTACAAAGTCGCTTCCGGCAGCGATCGTCTCAACACTGCCAGTCCGTTCAATATCAAGATAGAATCCTTGACCCTGCGGAACTTCACCGCAGCCGAAGTCGCCGAACTCTATGGGCAGCACACAGCTGCAACAGGCCAAGTCTTTACGACCGAGGCTACAGCACGAGCCTTTGAATTAACCCAGGGTCAGCCTTGGCTGGTGAATGCCTTAGCAAGACAAATCGTCGAATTTATCCTGCCAGATTCGCATCAGGCTATCACTGTCGAACAGGTGGAACACGCCAAAGAAATCTTGATTCAGCGACAGGACACCCATCTTGATAGTTTGGCGAGTATTTTACGAGAAGACCGGGTGCGTGCCATTATCGAGCCGATGTTGGCTGGTCAAGAACTAGCCGATATTCCGAGCGACGATATTCAGTTTCTGCTTGATCTATGACTCTGTCGGATGAGTCCACAAGGGAGGATCATCATTGCCAATCCTATTTATCAGGAAGTCCTACCCCGTGTTCTAAGTGCGACACCCCAAGCCTCGTTGCCACAGATTTCGCCTAGCTGGCTGACTGCAGAAGGCGAGATCAATCCGGAGAGATGACTGGATGCTTTTTTAAGCTTTTGGCAGCAGCATGGAGAACCTCTGTTGCGAAGCGCACCGTATCACGAGATTGCTCCTCATCTGGTGCTGATGGCATTTCTGCATCGGGTCGTGAACGGAGGCGGCACGTTAGAGCGAGAATATGCGATTTGGCAGCGATTGCAGATCGCACAACCACCGAAAAAGCCATCACATCGAATGACCGAACCGTTGTGGTAATTCGCGGATAGTTGTCATGCGTTCTCAGACCCGAGACTAAGCGCGTTTGGCTGAGAATAGTGAGCGATCGCCTCTATGGAATTTGATGCATCCTTCCAACTCATCTGCTGTCTTAAGCTTCAACCAACCGCTACCAGATGCCTCGTTACACTCATCATTCCCTTCCCAGGTAAACTCGAATTTTTCAGCTTTACCCTCTTTGAAAACTTCGCCATCAATACCACCTGACACTAGTCCGAACTGAAACGAGCCGCCTAGCCCATCGATAGTGACATGGGCCTGCACGTCCATGTTGAAATAATTCTCATCCCACAGTTCCATATCGTAGATGTGCCAGATGCCGTCAAACGTCTGCACTGTTTTGTTCCCCTCTATGAGCATTCGGTGTGGAAGCGACTGTACCTTTTGACCATCTGTAAAACCTCGATGTTTTCGTAAGCTCCCTCAGTTACCAATTATCCTCTTCGGCCTGACGTTCAATTTGGTTGATGGCGACCTTCGCTAGGGTTTGAATTACGCTCGACTCATCGGTAAGCAGCGTATTCAGAGCATCCAACGCTTGCATAGCGCCAAGTTTACCTAACGAATTAATTGCGGCTTTGCGGACATCCAGATCGGTATCTTGCAGCGCCAGGATGAGGTGGGGAACGGCTTTGGGATAATTAATTTGTCCGAGAGCAGCGGCGGCTTCGGTCCGGATCAGCGGTTCTGGATCGGTCAGGGCTGATACTAAGAAATCACAGGATTTTTCGTCCGACTTTTCCTGGGCTACATGCCCCATGGCTCCGACCACTGCACACCGAACATCGAGAGACTTGGAATTAGCAGCCTTATACAAATACACTTCAGCTTCGGCTCCCATGAAAGCAAGTGCCCAAGCGGCATGCCCTTTGATATCTTGAGGCTGATCGGGTGAAGCCAGAATATCCAACAGTGAAGGTGCTGCTGCTGCTCCCGTGCGCGCCAGGGCTCCGGCAGAAGAACCTCTGACCACCGTGTCTTCATCATTCAAGAACGACTCGACCAGCGCCGGAACTGCCATCGGATCAGCAATCAGGGTCAGCGTCTTAGCGGCTGCTCGTCGCACGACAACGTTCTCGTGATGTTCCAAGGCATGCACCAGGAACGGGGTTGCAGGTTCGCCAATATCGCCCAAGGTTTCGGCAAACCGCAGCCTTACCATGCCGCGAGTATCCCCCAGTCCTTCAACGAGTTTGACCATGGCTTCGCGATCGCCACTATCGAAAGTCCCTAACGTAATTTGCTCATTTACCTCAGCGACAAACGCATCATTAGACGCCTGATCCGCAAGTACAGACTCATCTGTTTCGGGGGTTTTTGAGTCGATCGTCTGACTCATCTTGACATCCTCGTTTGGGGTTGGGTTGTTGGTTGTTAGTTCTTGGTTCTTGGTTGATAGTTCATGGTTGGATTATCAGGCACGCTATGAGCTATCAACCATGAACCATCAACAAATAATAGGTAACGAACAACCAACCGTAACTAATTCTCTGCTACCAGACTCGCTTGCCGCTGACGCAGTTGCCCGAGCATAGCATCGATGTTGGCAAGAGCGGGCTCCAGCCCCGCTTGGGCTTGGGACTTCATGACCTTGGCTTTCTTGGCAGCGGCTAGGGTATCGCTAACTAGGCGATCGCGATATTGCTCAAGCTCAGCGATCGCCTCAGCCAGTTCTTCTAGCGTCGCTTGCTCGAATGACATGGATTGCGCGAGTTCAGTCATGGTGAGATCTCTCCTTTTGCGAATGCCAATTAGATGCTGCTCGTTTAGGGAACGCTTTGAGTGGCTGCACCGGGCACCGGGAACTTGCTTGAAAACGCCTGCTAAGTCCCTGAAGCGGTTGTCAAAAGCTCTCGATAATTTCTGGGGTCACCCTCTGGAAGGGTTTCTCTTTCTGCAAGCTTGCGCTGATATAGCTTTTCGAGAATTTGTTCCCAGTCGGTAGCAGATAAAGGTGAATAGTCCGAGCCCGCAGTTTCAGTTCTGTGATGGGTCATTTCTTGAAGCTGCTGCTGAGCTTTCCACACCCGTGCCCGAACCGATGGACTCGCCTCTTCTGCTGTCATCTGAGCAAATTGGGCCTCGATCTCGGCCCGTCCAGGTGCATTCTGAGAAGTAAGCGCAAGGGCAAGGGCTTCGAGGCCAACCACGGCTGCGTAGCGCACGACCCATTCTTCATCCTGCCGAGCCACAAACAAGAGTGATTCCAACGCTTCAGCTTGCGCGACCTCTAACAAATGGGAAGGGAAACAGTACCACTTCATGCTGCCGAGTCCCCTTGCCGCGGCCCGACGAACACTCATCGAAAAGTCAGCTGTGGCTGCACCTAACAGGGTCACCAATCCTCTAGGATCACCAATTCCTGCCAAAGCGCGGATAGCCCAAGACCGAGCCGTGTAATTGTTGGAGTCGAGCTGTTCTAAGAGCCCAGGGACAGCAGGTTCGCCTAAATTTACGAGCCCATCAACGGCCGCTACAGCCGCGCCGGGATTGTTATAGTTCAAAGCTTCTACCAGAGTCGGAATCGCCCCTGGCAAACAGGCATCGGCTAGAGCTTGAACCGCATCGGTCAAAGCAGTTGCAGAATCAGCCCTGTCTACAGCGCTAATGAGAGAAAACAGAGAATCAGACATTGCTAAAAGGAAATAAATTATTGAGTGAAATAAGAAAAGCGTGTAGCTAGCGGCGGTATCCCCCTTGCCGTTGACTAGCTCCAGAAGAGCCACTAAATGTATGACTCCACTCAGCCAACTTGACTCCACCT
This sequence comes from Cyanobacteria bacterium J06626_18, assembly GCA_038523735.1. Classification (GTDB taxonomy): domain Bacteria; phylum Cyanobacteriota; class Cyanobacteriia; order Phormidesmidales; family Phormidesmidaceae; genus SIO1E4. Next base: position 6,845 of record JBCBJE010000203.1, read on the forward strand.
AAGGAAAGCTGGCTCGAGCCTATTTGAGGGAACCTACCTAGCAGTATTTAACGTAATTACATTCTCACTTATGTGTTGCATTGCTTCACGAATTAGCGAACCGGCACAAAAAAATTAACACCAGAGCTAAAGTAAATCATCCATTAGCGCCATAACCCGCTTGGCATCATCAGAGAGTTCTTGAGAGGGTGTCTTTTCGAGTTCTTTCTCCAACAAGCCTTTCAACGCGATCAATTTAAGGCTGTTTTCGGCCAGGGTTTCAGCGATCGCTTCAGCAGCTGGTAAATAGCCAATAGCTCCCAAATCCGACAGTACGGCTCGTCGCAGCTGAAGGTCGTCATTCGTGAGGGCTATCACCAAACGATCGGCGTAGCGATGGGCTATTTCTCGATCGGGGGTGAGCTGATAAAGAGCGCGGGCTGCTGCATACTGCACACGCGGAATTGTATGATCTAAGAAGGGTTCGATGGCGGCGATCGCATCCCTTGCTCCCAAAGCACCTAGGGCTTCAATCAGAGCATCGAAGGGCTGCGACAAGTTAGGGGGTTCCGCAGCAGGAAGTGTTCCGGGCACCTGATCTCTGAGTAAGGCCAGCAGGTGAGGTATTGCTTCAGGGTTATCTAGTTGCTCCAATGCCTTGGCGGCGGCTTCGCGCACATAGAAGTCTGAGCAAGTCAGCGCTTGGATTAAAGGCGCAACCGCCTGCTGATTCCCAAGCTTTCCCAGGGCTCTAGCTGCGTTGCGACGCAGGGGATACCCGCCCGCTTCCGTGCGATCATCTTCATCCTCTAAGGCCGCAATTAAAACTTGAATCGCGGATTCGGTCTTTACCCGAAAACGACCCAACCACCAAGCCGCGTAGACTCTCAGACCCAGATCCTCACCCTGCAGGTTGATCAGCGCTTGTTCAACCGTTAGGTGACCATCATTATGACTTTCAAGTTGATCGTTCATAGAGAAAGCGCTGG
>JBCBJE010000204.1:0-7812 GCA_038523735.1 Cyanobacteria bacterium J06626_18
AAGCCGACTGCTGGCAACCCTCAGTTGTTCTTGAACATGGCTCGTAGTATTAGCCCCTCAGTCCCCGTATCGCCTCGTGTAGCAACGGCTGAGATCAACATTGCAGCGAAAGTGCCTTACCGCAAAGTTGGGAGCTAAATCCTTCGAATCGTTTTAGCCAATTAATTGAGGGGATGCTTGCCATCCCCTTTTTTGTGCGTTTCTTCAACCACGACTACAGAGATTTGCAATCATGCTGCAAAAGGGGATCTGATTTGAGCATTCATCAGTATGATTCGGAAGTGAGGATTGATTATCAGTGTGATTTCGGAGTGACAACTCTGAAAGTGTCCTCCCGTGAGAGGCTGATTTTTGGGGTACCGGTATGCTTTAGTCACCTACCCTAGTGTCATCTTTAAAGAATTCAGGAAACCGTTTTCATTTATCTGTAGTTTCATCTAAAGAATTGGGTAGTCTGCCAGTATGAGCTCTATGGATTCCTACGAGTCGTGGTCGAGTCATCATCCAGCTGCCTCAGCTGAACTCGAGACCCACCTGTACAATCACTTGTTACACTGCCGTCAAGAGGAAAGTGCTGAGGCTGTTCTAGATAGGTTTCGGCAACTCTTTATTCAGGCAGATGGCTATGACAATCCGCTTGTGTGGGAAGCGTTAACAGAGTTAGCATTTCATCCCCAGTCGGACAGAGAATTTAAGTACACACTGAACCGCTGTAGCTACACACTCATCAACCCTTGGTATACGCAGCCTCGGGAGCACTGGGCAATTCCAGCATTGGTACAGCTCTTTGAGATGATCCCGACAGCGGCTGCGAATGGGTATAAGACGCAGCGAATCCGAGAGCTTAGTCTTAACTTCACTCAAACTGAACAATATGCGGCCCTCAGGAACTTAGCGAATTTGTTCAACGAGGATGTCGTTGATAATGCTGACACCTATGACGAGCAGCTAGTTGGTAGGCAGCTGAGGCGGTACCCATTTCTTTACGACAGTAGCATTCTTACTAAGGACAGCGATCACGAGCAGAAAACGTATGTAGGTGAGCTGCGTCGGGGTGCTGAAGCGCAGATCGGCGTCAAGCTTGCGCGTTACTTCAGCCAGCTTCAGCGGGGAGGTGTTGCTAAGGTCCCTAATCCGACAAGGTTACCGCAGGCAGAGCTAAAGAAGGCATTGGCGTATTACACCGGGAAGGTGGAGGGTAGCCGTAGCCACCGCGACTTAGCTCAGATGTTCCGCACTTACAGCAAAACGGTGCGCTCTTTTCGTGACTTTAAGGAAGAGTTTCTGGAGTTCCTGATAGCCCCTCTGGCGGATGCTGACCCTCGTTTTGTGAATAACAATTTTGGGAAAGCATTGCGTCAATATTTACGCGACACCTTGCAAGACTTTGACGGTCAACGTTTGACTGACTTTATTGTTATCACGACCTGTCAAAAGCTGTTGAACTTTCTGGTTGTTGAGGGACGGCAACATCCTGTGTTTCGCCGCTTCTGGCAGCTTTTACATGAGGTGGGATACACTCTGACGGTCGGGTTATTGCTGCGGATTGTGCTGTTCTGCTCATCGGTCAGACCTTGGCTAGAGAATCGTCTTGCGGTGTTGTTTAACCATCATGAGAAGTATGCCTGCAAAGACGTACCCTGGTTAGTGGAAACTTTGGAGCATATGAACGTAGCTCTGGCGACTAACTTCAACAATGTAGGGTATTCTTTCACCTAGACTGCAGCTACACATTTTGTAGGGGCGTACAGATATGCGCCTCTACAGCATATGCGTATGTGCAACCATGATTTGTAGAATCGGCTAAACTCATACGAAATCCTGTTTGCATAGCCCGCGTTGTTACAGAACACAAGGCTGACGCGTCAACGACTTGCGCGCTTTGAATAGGGGCATTGAGTACGGATTTAGTATTACTTTGTTTGGCTGAACCTGCTCCTAGACCTGAGCTGTGGGGAAAGGTTTGATGCGTAGGTCGCGGGTCAGGATGCGAGGTCGGAAGATGACTTGCAGGAGAATCAGGAGCGATCGCAGCTCGCCTGGTGAATTCCAACGTTTCCACTGTCCTGGGCGACAAAAGAGCATCTCGATCAGTTTTCGCTTTTTCTCCAAGCTGATGGGTTCAAATTCGATCAAAGCTTCAGGGAAGTCACTTTGCGTGCCTGTACAAACCAATCGACCCGGAAGCGAGAGAGAATCTTCGGCAATTACTAGGGTCACTGAGCAGGTTTCGCCATCAGTAAGAGTTGGCAGGCCACGCTGAGTTAGGGCAATTTCTGCACCCGTTTCGGAAATCCAATTGGTCACCCCCCACCACGAGGCAATCCCGAATTCACCCTCTTCTCTAGAAGATTTCACGACTAAGCGAACCACTCGGCGAAGTTCTAGCCAGACAGCACCATCAGGATTCGGTACATCTAATAGAATGAGCAAGGCAATGGCCAGCATCACCAGGTTATAGGCACTCCACATCCAACCTAAAGCAAGCCCTTGAGGGTAGCCTTGTTGATAGTAAGTATTGAACCCCTCAGCCAAACACCAGCCTAGATTACGCCATAGGCTAACAGCAGTCAGCACAAAAACAATCACCAATGGCCATGCCAGCTTCCAATTAAAAACAAAGCGATCGCTATTGACCCCCTTAGGAGTCACCTTAAAACCTTTAGAAAAAGGACTGAGCAACGCTTGAATTACAGTAGCTGCCAAGGGAAATACCAGCACCAGTGAATAAACATCTGATAGGAGCGCCGAGCGTGATCGATGGTTGAGCCAGCCAAAAACCGTCAGCTGCACCATGTAGTACGGCAGGAAAAAGTAAAGAACTTCTGCCGTAGTCGCTTGAATCGGAATAACGCGCAGAAAGGTGTAAGCCAGCGGCATCAATAAAAACACAATGCGAGGGATACTGCTGAACCAGTGCAATAAACCTTCTAAATGCGCCAGTCGCTGAACAGGCGTCAAACCAGGGATTGTCAGGGGATTAGACTCGATAAAAAAGGCTTGGAGTGTGCCTTGAGCCCAGCGAATGCGCTGAGTAGCATGGGCAGCGATGGTTTCTGCAGCTAAGCCAGCACTCAGCTTCTCATCTAAATAGACAACCTTATTGCCTTGAGCAGCCAAGCGAATCGCAGTGAAGTAGTCCTCGCTGAGGGACTCTGTGACAAAGCCTCCGGTTTGTTCCAGGGCTTGGCGTCGGACCACAAAGGATGTTCCGGAGCAAACGACCCCCCCGGCACCATCGCGCATGGGTTGAATTTGGCGATAAAAGACCTCTTCGTCCGGCGTTAGAACCCCTTCCAGGCCCAAATTACGTGCAATGGGGTCAGAGTTATAAAAGCTTTGCGGTGTTTGGACGAGAGCCACATTCGGGTCCTGGAAAAACCCGACCGTCCGCCATAAGAAATTGCGGGTGGGCACAAAGTCGGCATCAAAAGAAGCAATCAAATCGCCGCAAGTATGAGCGATCGCATGGTTTAAGTTACCAGCTTTAGCATAGTAATTATCCGGTCGGGACAAGTACTCACACCCCAATTCTGCCGCTAGGGCTTTGATTTCAGGACGGCGCGTATCGTCTAGCAAATACACCGTTTTGCGAGGATACTCCATCGCCTGACATCCAATAACGGTACGCCGCAAGATGAACGCAGGCTCGTCGTACGTGGGGATAAATACGTCTACTCGCGGAACATAGTGGCCCGCAACAACATCGGCCTGAAGCTGATCCGCTTGGGAGCGGCGATCGCGCACCCGTAACAGTAAGGTCAACTGAATCACACTGGCCACAATTCCCACCATTTCCATCACAACCAGCAGCAGACTAAAGCTACCAGTCAAGGGATCAGAGAGATCGAGCGTCGAGGATAGCCGCCAGGAAACATACCGGATCAGTAGCCCCAGCAAGATCATGACAACGACAACTCGGGACCATGTCCGCGGCTGAGGCGACAGTTTTGTAATCCCCCACGCAACAGCAAAAAGCGTCACCGCAGGAACCAACAGATAATGGGCAGCCAGCATTGGCACCTCAGCCCAAAATGGTGGATTTGCTTGAATCCGTCCCAACTGGATAAAGATACTCTCGATTTGGTCTTGTCCAGCGAACCAAGCAGCCACAATACCCGCTGATACTAAAACCGTGCTGAGCATCACCAAAGTCGCCCAGCGAACGCGATAGGTTCCCTGTGGCGATACCGTATTCTGAGACGGGGTATTCAGCATTTTGGTTGGGGGAGTGGTCATTGGTCACGCAACCCTCTGCAAAGTAACAGTGGAAATCAAATAGTCAGGTTTACAGACCCTACCCTAACGAGGAGACCCCACATGGTTAGGTTCACTACTCATCGACGATAGCGCGATCGCTTTGCACTAGGGTTCTGTTGCCCCTTGCAAACCTTGACTCGCGTAGCTGAAACGTTCTTGAGTCGCTTCCTGAGCAATTGAAAGTCAACGCTGATTACGCCCTAATAAACTGAAAGCTAGGCTGCTAATTAACGGATGCAACTGCCCAGAGACGATACAGACGATTGATCGCTCCCAACCCTCAATTGTTGAGACGCTTACCGACAGCATTATGATTCTGACACTCAGACCATAGACCTTATCAATCTACATGCAAGGGAATGGGGACGGATTTTGATTGCGGCACAAGGGGACTTGTTATTTGGGCTCCGGCTAAGCAGTATTTGGGCCTTCTGCAGGTCCCTTTATCATGGGATCTTGCTCAGACGCATCGGCATCTTGAGGTAAGTTGGGTCGAAATGTCAGATAAGCCGCCGCTCCCACCAAGGGGATAGCGACAGTCAACCAGAAGACTAAAGGACTTTTCCATCCTCGACGCACCATGTCATCCCCTAGCAAGCTCGGCACCAGCAGCCATAACAGGCAAAAGTCAAGGCTCATGACATGAATAAAACGACTCGTCCGCCACTGCTGAACAAAATCAGCCCAATCCCCAGCAGACACACCATAGCTAATCAAAACGAGCGCCCCGATCAGTAAACTAAGCCCCAACCAGCGAGAATCCACTACAGTTAACAATCTTGATTTAGGCGGCATAAACGTTGCGTTGGGTTGCCTTAAAGCTAGATAGGGCGTTAGTAAAAAAGCCCCCAAGCCAAAGGAACCCAGCACAAAAGGCCAAGCCGGAACCGGTTGCCTATGGCCGTCAATCAACGCCAAACAGGCATAAACCATCGGCCAAATACCCATCAGATTAAACAACGCCACAATGGCTGGATTGAGCCCCTCCCAGTTCCCCGTTGATAAACGTTGAATCACTTCCAGCGTGTCTGGTTGATCGGGAGGTGCCACCCCAAAGGCATAGAGGACAAACCCCAGCCAGAGAACAACAAAAAAACTACGACGGATCATCCTGCACTACTAAGTTTCAATCTGAATTATCAACCAACATAACGGAATCTCTTCAAGGATCCCAACACACTCTAGGGTGTAGGTATATGAATACCGAGCGGATTCGCCTGTCTACGAGCTGAGTTGTTTTAAGTAGACAGTGCGCTCTCCTTTAGAATTTTCGTTTCAGAGCAGCGTTTAGCCTCTCAATTTAAGTCACTGCTGTTCTTCCCAGGCTCCCCCTGAAGGACGCTAGACATGCTTGTCTCCCCGCCCCCGCCACATGCTCGGCCTGTAGAAATCGGTTACTTTGCGATGAATGCCAGCTACTTTCTGAATCTGTATGAGTCTGGCTACCGCGACTTTGCAGGTATTCACCTGTCTGGTGTGGATCTTAGCCAGCGGATTCTCGTTGCTGTAAATCTGCAGCAAGCCAGCCTTACGGGAGCACGGCTCTGTCGCTCATTTCTGACCAAAGCCAATCTCCCTGAGGCAAACTTACATCGCGTTGATGGCAGCTTTGCAAAACTTAGCGAAGCGAAGTTACACAGGGCTAATCTAAACAAAGCGAATCTCCGGGGAGCTTTCATGGTCAAAGCTGATCTCTCCGAAGCCCACTTGAGTGGGACGAACCTTACCCACGCCAACCTCCGAGGCGCTATTTTACGCGGCGCTAACCTGTGTGGGGCCAACCTGCAAGGCGCCAACCTCCGGGGAGCTGACCTCAGGCATGCTAATTTAGCCTGGGCCAACCTGAGCGGAACTCGCCTAAGCGGTGCAGCTCTGGGGCGGACGTTATTAGACGACGCCAATCTGGAAGGCGCCTATCTCAACGGCGTCAATCTTCATGGCATGGACTTGAGCGGGATCAATCTGCAAGAGGCCAAGCTCAACGGGGCCAAGCTCACCCACGTGAACTTTACCAGTGCCAACCTGAGCCTTGCCGTACTCCGTGAAACCGATCTGCGCTGTACAAATTTCACCGGTGCGAATTTAACGGGTGCTATTCTCTGGAACGCTCAGATGCAGGACGTCACCCTAGTGCGAACCGACTTAACCCGAGCCAATCTAGCTGGAGCAACGCTAGTTGCCACGTCAATCGAGGGAGCCGAATTTACCCAAACTATTTTGCCTCGAAGTGCTGAACAGACGCTCTATAAAATGGCAGCGGGATCAACGGTCTGGAGCCAAGAACTCACCCGCGATACGTTGGTGCGATCGCAGTTTGTTGATTAGCAGTTGTTGGGGCGGTGGATAGAGGGTAGTGGATAAATGGGTGACTACGGCGTAGTTTTGGTGACGGTGGACACGCAGGAAACGGCACAGGCGATCGCGGAGGCATTGGTTCAGAATCAGCTTGCCGCCTGTGTAAATCTATGCCCCATTCAGTCCGTCTATACCTGGAAAGGAGAGCTTCAGAAGGATAACGAGTGGCAGTTGGTGATCAAAACTGCTCTGTCTCAATTCGCCGCTCTAGAAACCAAACTAAAAGAAATTCACCCTTACGAAGTACCGGAAATCATCGCCCTACCGATTGTTCAAGGTTCAAGCGCGTATCTGCATTGGCTGGATGAGCAAATTGGGGGAGTGATGGAGTGAGGGAGTGGGGAATAGGGAACAGAAGGAGCGTGGGGGCGTGACGGAGTAATGATGTAGAGAGTAGTGGGTAATGGGGAGGAACTCAAAACTCTAACCAAGAACCAAGAACCAAGAACCAAGAACCAAGAACCAAGAACCAAGAACCCTACTCAGTCTGCTGCAAGTTTTCTGCCTGTGCGAGTGCCTGGTCACTGTATTGTTGATAAACGGCGACGCGATCTTGGGCGAGGTTGTAGCGATCGTCAGTAGGAGGGACTTCGGCCATGAGATCAGAGGCTCGCTGCCATTGAGCGGCTAATTCTAGCCATTCCGCTGGGGTTTCAGCGGTCTGACCAGACTGAGCGGTCTGCTGTGCCAGACGAACGGCTTGGGCAAAGGTGTCCTGAGGAGGCGTGGGCGATACAGGCGGGCTCTCTACTTCAGGCACGGTCTCAGTGGGAGGTTGAGCTTGGGTCCAAGAAATTCCCAAGCGGTGCTTGAGGGTCCAGCCAACCAGCACAAGCAGTAGACAGAGGCTGGCGCCGCCAACGAGCCCCCGCCAAAAGAACTTTTGACGGAGCTTATCGCGTTTTGAATCGGTGACAACTATCTCTTTCTTGGCCTTAGTTTGCCGGATATCTTGCCAGAAGCGAGTAAGGGGATTCGGCTGTTTTAGAGTAATCAGTTCAGACCAGAGTAACTGACCATCGGGGTCGCGTGTAATTTCTTCCAGCCAGAGGAGTTGTTGCTCTCGCACGATGCGGCTGTTGATGTTTACTTTGCGAATGTGTCTGGGTGAGAGACTCTCTAGAATATTTTGAACGCGGCTAACAATTTCCGATTGAGGGAGTTGTTCTGCGGTCGGCGCTTCACACAGTAGCTGCA
>JBCBJE010000205.1:0-7800 GCA_038523735.1 Cyanobacteria bacterium J06626_18
CTCCAATATTCAAATAGAAATCTTGCAGCAGGTAGCAGAGGGCGATCGCGTAGTCACTTATACCTCTACCCAAGGCGAACATAGCGGTACTTTTCACGGCATTCCGCCGACAGGCAAACAGATTGCGATCTTCACGATTCGGATTGATCGCATGCAAGACGGCAAGATTGCTGAGCACTGGTCTGTTTCTGATGCTTCGAGGCTGATTCAACAACTTCAACCATAAGAGAACAAGAAAACAGTTCCTGAAATTTTTGCAATGGAGGCCGATAATGTCTGCCCATATTCCCGTGGTGCCCTATCGTTTCCCAGAGCAGCTCAAAAGTCAGGACTTGAACCTGTACGATCGCCTGCTGCAAGAGCGTCTGATTTTCCTCAACCAGGCCATCGACAGTGCTGTGGCCAACGAGACAATCGCGGCTCTACTCTACCTAGATGCTGAGAATGCTGACCGCGACATCCGGCTATACATCAACTCCCACGGCGGCACCGGCAGAGAGTCGCTCACTGCGGGGCTTGCCATTTACGACACGATACAGTGCTTACAGAACGATGTTGTAACAGTCAGCACGGGCGTAGCGGATGGCGTTGCCGCATTTCTCTTGGCCATGGGCACTCCCGGCAAGCGGTTTGCTTTGCCCAACGCACGTCTGCGGTTAGGTCAGCTAAGGGATGTGATTTCCGAAAAAGCTGTCACTGAGATTGCGATCGAAGCGCGTGAGTTACTGCAGCTGCGGCAAACGGTCGCTGCAATGCTGGCACCTAGAACCCATCACACGGTCGAGCAGATTCTGGAGGACACCCAGCGGGACGTTTACTTATCGGCGCAGGCTGCGCTTGACTATGGCTTGATTGACCAAATCGCTTCACGCTAACGGAGCCACCATGTCTCAACAAACTTTTCAAGCAACGGGGCAGTTACCCTGGCAAGCGCTGGAGCAATTTCCCGGCACCCAGATTTTGTCCCTGGCAGAACCCATCCCACAAGGCTCGATTCATCGCCTGAAGATGGCGACAGGAACGGTCATCCCCGCTCACACCCACCCCTGTGATGAATACGTTTATGTACTGAGCGGAACAATCGTAACGGGCGATCGCACCTGCGCCTCGGGTACGTTTTGGCATACCCCAACTGGGACACGACAAGGTCCCCACAAAGCCATCTCCGATGTTGAATTACTAACGATTCGCTGGGGAGCGATCGGTGATTTTGAAGCGATTTCAAGGAGCACATAGCTATGAGGATTCTTGTGATTGGCGGAACGAACTTTATCGGTCCCTATGTAGTACGTCAGCTAATTGACCAAGGGCATCAGGTCGCGGTGTTTCACCGGGGGAACACTCAGGCGGATTTGCCGCCAACTGTGCAGCACCTCTACGGCGATCGCGTGCAACTACCCAGCCATAAAGATGCCCTTTCCAAACTGTCTCCCGATGTCGTGCTGGATATGATTCCCTACACCGCAACCGAGGCTCAGGCCGTGATTGACCTATTCAAAGAGCAGGCTCGACGGGTAGTGGTTATCAGCAGTCAGGATGTCTATCGGGCTCACGACATTATCTGGAAAGTTGAGACGGGCATCCTCGACCCCACACCACTGACTGAAGACTCACCGCTGCGATCGCGGCGCTACCCCTATCGCGACCTACCCGAGGTGCGCGGCGACCTTCCCGCTGACTACGACAAAATTCTGGTCGAGCAATGCTATCAGCACGACCCTGAACTACCAGCTACCGTGTTGCGTCTGCCCATGGTGTACGGTCCGGGTGATTATCGCCATCGTTTCCAGGCATACCTCATGCGCATGAACGATCACCGCCCTGCCATTGTTTTAGAGAAAAGCTTCGCGAACTGGCACGGCAGCTATGGCTATGTAGAAAATGTAGCCGCCGCGATCGTGCTAGCGGTGACCGATGAACGCGCCACTGGCCGCACTTACAATATCTCGGAACCCGATAGCCTTGCCGAAGGGGAGTTGATTACCGCGATCGGGCAACAGGCTAATTGGCAAGGGCAAGTAGTCAGCGTACCTGCATCGCAAATGCCGCAGTCCTGGCAATCACCCTTCAATACCGAACAGCACTGGACAACCGATTCAACCCGTATGCGCCAAGAGCTGGGTTTTGTGGAAAAAGTTACTAGAGGCGAGTCTCTGCGACGCACCATTGATTGGGAACGTAACTCCCCTCAGTCCAGTTTTGCTCATAATCCAACGCTGCTTGAGTACGCGATGGAAGATGAACTGCTAGCATCCGTAGTCAGCTGATAGCAGGTTTCGATTTTGCCGTGTGTAGCAGCTCGCAAACAGCAAAGCCCCTGCTTGCAAACAAATAGTCAAACACTGTCGTATTGCCACATACCTCATGCCAGATCAACCTACTCCAGAAATCGAGCTGCTACGCGCAGCTTATGCAGCCTTCAACGCACGTGACATGGATGCCGCCCTTGCCCTCATGACTCCCGACGTGCATTGGCCAAGAGCATTCAAAGGCGGTTTTGTTCGGGGACCTGAAGCAGTCCGCGCTTACTGGACGGAGCAGTGGAGCGAGATCAATGGACACGTCGAGCCGGTTGCCTTTCACCCAGAGGATAATGGGCAGGTCTTGGTCGAGGTGCATCAGGTCGTGCGTGATTTGGCTGGAGCCGTGCTTGCCGATGAGCACGTCGGTCACCGTTTCACCATGGAGCACGGCTTGATTCAAGCTATGGAAGTTTGCTCACTGGCATCGTCATCAGAGTTCTGAGCAACTGTCATATAGTGATTCTTGGATGTTTGAGGCCAGATGTAGGCCAAGCGTTTCCCTTAACTGTCATAACGGAAAGACAGCGAACACTCCTGGGTTTTCTGGGACATCGTGCTCTACTATTAGGACCTGATACGGTAAACAGACTCACCCCTCCGAAAAACCCCTCAAAACTAGCAAGGACACAGCAGTTTGCCGTGTCCTTGCCGCTATTGCAACCTCACTACTGGAGAAGCCTATAAGAGGCGATGTTGATCAAATCAAGCAGTCGCCAGTACCTTGACTTGACTGTCGTTGAGGGCGTTGTTGTAAATCATCACCTCATCGATCGCACCATCGAAGCCATTCCCACTGGCAGCCACTCCATCATGGAATCGCGTGCCATTGTTGATGCTACCCAGGCCAATACCACCAGAGTGATCCCAAAGCTGAGAGCCTTCGCCCTGACCGAAGGATTCACCGTTGATATAGCCTTCGAACGCGCCATCTTTAACGGCCTTGTCACCATCAAGAACCAGCGCTACATGGTTCCACTCACCGGCAGCGAACTTGTCGGTGCTGAGCCAAGTACCGTCCCAACCGCTCTCGGCTTCGGGCGTATTCCAGCCACCTACATACAGCTGGTCGCCTTCGATATAAGCATTAACACCGCGAACGCTACCGCCCTCTTCGTAAATCACCTGCTTTTGGCCGCTGGCGAGATTATCGGCCTTGAACCAGATTGAAACGGTGCGATCGCTGTGAGTGCCACGGTTAATATCCGTCGAGTTGTTCAGCCGCATTCCGTCGCCTTGACCGTCGAAGGCGACAGCGCCTTTGCGAAGACCATCAGTCCAGGTAGCGTCGCCAAACAGCTTGCCTTTGTGATAACGCCCCTGCTTTGAACTATCAGCTGCAAATCGGCCTGATGTTTCATCTAGTCTCAGCGCCGCCACCAAACCCTCGCGGGTAATTGGTGTGGGTTGCGGCGTCGGTTCCGGAATCGGCTTGGGAGTTGGCTGCGGTGTGGGTTGCGGCGGCGTTGTTGGGGTGCTGCCGGTGAACTCACCAGCCAGTTTGACATTATCAATCGCAACGGAGTCGCCTTTGTCAGCCGATCGCCGCGTCTGCACTTGGAACATCAAGTAGTCATAACCATTGCCCAAATCAACATCGCTACTGAAGTTTTGCCAATCAAAGAACTGTCCGTCTTCGCCCCCAAAAGTTTGCTCATGCAACAAATTACGGGACATCGGCAGCGTGCCCACCTTCTCAGGCCCCGTCCCCTCCCAAGGGGCATGACCAAACTGACCATCGACGCCCCAGAGCGTCACCTTCACCTCATTAGCAAGCCAGGGTTTGTCACTGCCCTCAAGATTCTTCAGGCGGAAGCTAAGCGTTTGCTCGCCTTGATGAATGCCATCATTTTCTACGACCTGAACCAGATCTTTGCCCCATTCGCCCTCCTGTGAAAGCACAGCCGCACCATTACTGCGGCGAACGCCTTCACTAGCTGCCCAGCCATCATCGGCCCACTGACTGTTCGCTTTCCAGACCTCTAAGAACTCATTAGAACTGCTAAAAGTGCCATCCTTGAAGGCGTTTGAGTAATCTGTTGGTTTGACGGTTACGGCCTTACTCAAAGTCTGGGTAGCTCCTTGACTATCCATCACCTGAAGCGTGACATCGTAGGTACCGGCCTTGTCGAATTGATGAGTTACCTGGCGACCAAACTCATCAATCTTGCCATCGTTGTTGAAGTCCCAACCGTAGGCAGCAATCCCGCGGCTGTCGATAGGATATTGGGGCGACGTGCTGTCGGCCCCGAGCGGATCGCTGTCTTGCGAGGCACCAGCATTGAAGTTAACTGCTAATCCCCCCGCAGCACTCTCGCTGAACTTGGCTGTGGGAGCCTTGTTGCCCTCTTTCGCCTCAAAGACAGTATTCCTAATCGCGAACGCCTCGGGGAAGTCATCCGGACGGACCATATTCTCCATGCGAGGCGCTTCATCACCAATTTTTTTGAGGTTGTAGGTGTTGTCGCTAAATTTACTGTTCGCGATAGAAGATTGGGTAAAGTCTCTTTCTTCGTTCAGGAATTCGACATTGAGCCCTTGCTCAAACCCTTTGACATTGAGATTTTGGTAGTTGGTGTTGAAGGTAGCGTGATTGTGGAAAAGGCCATTACCGGGTGCTGGATTCTCAGGGTTGCCCACAATCAGACCATCCTCAAAATCAAGGTTGCTGCTGTAGAAAACCTGCATGCCACTCCAGCGGTTACCCCAGAGCGTAAAGTCATCAACCAGCCCGCGAGCTTGGTGAGCGGTTTTGGGTGAGGGACTGCTGAACTCCAGGTTGCCGTCAAAGTTGGTCATCTGGGCCCACATTTGCATGCCCGTATTGCTGTTGTAGCTTTCAAAGCCAGAGAGTTGACGCAGCGGCACATCCGTGACGTCTACTTCTTCTTGACCAGGCTCTGCGACTTTATCGCGAATATCGGGTGCAAGATTTTTGACCTGAATCGTTTCCTTGTCGCGGAAGTCATTCTCAGGGTCAAGGCTATCGCCAAAAACAGTGATGCCCGTATTATTTGAGCTAACCGCAACGTTGTCTTTCATCGCGACTTGGGCCGCGCCCTGTACCCAGTAGCCATCACCGCGAAAGCCAAGGTCAAATTTTCGTTCGCGATTATCCTTTTGGGTGCGAGCGGTTTCCCAGTGAATCCCAGTCGTTTTGATCGTGATGTTGTTTTCCCACCGACCGAGTTCATTCCCCGATTCGGCGGCAATACCGGCACCTGCTACGTCAAAGACAACATTGTCTTTAATCACAGCGTGGCTATCGTGGTGCACGATGCCCCAACCCGGCGAACCGACGACGGCACTTCCTTGCAACACAGCTGCTTGGCCGTCGATATCATCAGCACCGGTGCGGTGAAAGTGTGCCGCATAGCGACCCCGAATGTTGGTGCCGGAGCCTTTGGAGCCATCGACATTTTCACCAACATCGTCCACTAGCTTAGTTTTGTCAGAGCGGCCCAAGTGATAAAACCCAACATTGTGAACCTGCACATCAGGATTGTGCATAAACATGACGTGACCCCGCTGACCGGTCGGGGTAGCTTCGCCATCTTCGCTCTCAATGGTTACGTTGCGCGTCGTGTTAGCGATGTAGAGGCTGAGCTCATCTTTCTCAGCAATGTCTGGCCGCACATGATCAAACCGAAGGACCGTATTATCCCCTTCGGTAACGTCATCGTTGGTGAACTTAATGCGGTTGCCGTTAATTTCGGTGATCGTTAGTTCCTCATCGCGGAAGCGACTGTTGTCTTCGTCGTTTCCGAGCCAGCCGTAGCTAGTGCCGCCTAGCACGAGCTTGTCGCCGACAGCCCAGCCAGTCGGCTTGCTCTTAAGAACAAGTTCGTTGTCACCAGCCTCGGCATCCTGAGCCAAGGCAAGGAAGTCGGTTTTGTCGGCACCGTGGATTCTGACTTTACCGTGGGTGACCAGACCCCGACTGAGTTGTGTAGGATCCCAGTTGGTGTCAATCTTGCCTTCATTGGCGATGATGATTTGGGCCGTTTTGTCAGCTTGGACAGGGTTGTCGGGAGTGCCGATGTTGAGAGTGCCTTTGTCAGTCTGAACAAAGGTGTCCACCACCATTTTGGTGTCTTTGTTGTGAGCAAACGTCAAGGTGCCGTCGAGGCGAACTGTTTTGAGGCGAGCGTCGCTTTCGTCGTCGTAGCGGACATTGACTCCTTCTTCAACCATCACACGGGCACCATTGCCTGGGATTTTGCCCCCTTTCCAGGTACTGGGGTCAAACCAGGAGCCGCTCTTGACGGCAACATGAGTGGCTTTACTCTCAGGCACCAGATCCATCATGGCACCATGTTCTTTCATCTTGCCGGGACTATCGGCATGAGGTGAGTGTCCACCCATGTCATGGGGCATGTCTCCACCCTTTTCATAGGGCATGTCTCCACCCATGTCAGAAGTGTGTCCGTTCATGTTGGTCATGTCCGCACTCATTGTGGTGGTATCCATGTGACGCTTAAACTCCGTATTCTGAACTTTGAAAGTTTTTGAACAGCGGCGATGTGACCCTTTGCGATCGCAATTTTTTCAGCTTGCTTGGCTAAACCAAACAGCACAAAGTGCGTGGCTGCCGTCACGCAGCTCACTCAGTAAGGCTGTCTGATAGTTCATGGCTGCGACGGTTTACTATCCGTCAGGTGCGCTCCTCAAAAAAGCAAGTAGAGGAACTGCAGCTAAATATCATTCAGTGAGGTAAATTTTGAGTTCACTCGATTCAGGTAGTTACGAGCGATCGCCAACCCTAGAGAAAGTAGGCTTCTTCATCAATAAAACTCAGGACTCGATCAATAAAACTCTGCTTAATCGTTGCAGCCGTGGCCGATAGTACTACGGAATGTCTGCTGTAGCTGGTCCACACCTGTCGGTTTGAAGCACTCTTTGCAGGCGGTAGATGAGCTTTAATCTGTCCCTTCAGGAAATTCCTACAAACTCGGACACAAGAACTCACTTCAAACGGTAGACGCAGCAATTGGTTCACGCTGTAAACTCGCTCAGCTGCAATCGACACAACAGATGAAAGACCCCCGAGAAGCCCCCAGTTGTCTTCACATCCGCTGGACATACACAAGCTAATATCAACAGTTCATGAAGTCAAACGTTGAAAATACGTAAATATCTACGTACTGGATCCTGCGGACGTGCCGTCCATTGAATAAGCCCACAACCTACAGCAATAGCTAAGGTAGCAGAAGAATGACTTAGGCGAGGGTTATGGTGCCAGGGCAACGCGTAGCAGGTGGCATGTTGGCAGTGTTAATGGCAACAGGAAGTCTAGTTCTATCCCCGAGAACAACATTGGCGTTGCCTCAACAGTTGGCACAGGTCACACCCGGTTCCGTGACCGGGCAGCTGGATGAGACGAGCCAAATCATAGAGGGTGGTTACTATTTCACAAGCCATCCGTATGAAGGCACAGCGGGCGCGATCGTGACGTTTGAACTAGTGAGTGAAGACTTTGATGCTGTCCACAGCATCAAAG